>DASZZN010000033.1 GCA_035544955.1 Candidatus Dormiibacterota bacterium | reverse complement strand
CAGGAGATGTACCGGCTGCGCAACGAGTCCCGCTCCACGAGCGGGCAGCGCAAGCAGAAGGCGATCAAGCGGTTGAAGGTCGTCGAGGATTTCCGGAAGTCGGGCGCCAGCCCGACCTGGATGGTGCTCGACGTGCTGCCGGTCATCCCGCCCGAGCTACGGCCGATGGTCCAGCTCGACGGCGGTCGCTTCGCTACCAGCGACCTCAACGACCTCTACCGGCGCGTGATCAACCGCAACAACCGGCTCAAGCGACTGCTCGAGCTGGGGGCGCCCGAGATCATCGTCCGGAACGAGAAGCGGATGCTCCAGGAGGCGGTCGACGCCCTGATCGACAACGGCCGTCGCGGCCGGGCGATCACCGGCACCGGGAACCGCAAGCTGAAGTCACTGTCCGACATGCTCAAGGGCAAGCAGGGCCGTTTCCGCCAGAACCTGCTCGGCAAGCGTGTCGACTACTCCGGCCGTTCCGTCATCGTCGTCGGCCCGGAGTTGAAGCTGCACGAGTGCGGGCTCCCGAAGAAGATGGCGCTCGAGCTGTTCAAGCCGTTCGTCATGCGAGAGCTCGTCAGCAAGGGCTACACCCAGAACATCAAGTCCGCCAAGCGCATGGTGGAGCGCGTCCGCCCCGAAGTGTGGGACGTGCTCGACGAGGTCATCAAGGAGCATCCGGTGCTCCTCAACCGCGCGCCCACGCTGCACCGCCTCGGCATCCAGGCGTTCATGCCGGTGCTGGTGGAGGGATCCGCGATCCAGATCCACCCCCTGGTCTGCAGCGCCTTCAACGCGGACTTCGACGGCGACCAGATGGCCGTCCACGTGCCGCTCTTCAGCGGCGCCATCGCGGAAGCCAAGAACCTGATGATGTCGTCCAACAACATCCTGTCGGCCTCGGATGGCCACCCGGTCATCAGTCCGACCCAGGATATCGTGCTCGGCACCTACTACCTGACCATGATCAAGGCGACGCCCAACATCAAGGATCAGGAACTGCCGACCTACGGCACCGCCGAGGAAGCGTTGCTCGCCCTCGACAACCGGCGCGTCCATGTCCAGCAGGAGGTCCGCGTCCGGATCGACGGCAAGCTGGTGCGTACTTCGCCGGGCCGCGTGCTCTTCAACCAGGTGCTGCCCATCGGGGTGCAGCCAGCGGAGGGCCACGGCGAGGCGATGACGTTCCAGAACGGTGTCTTCGACAAGAAGGCGCTGCGGGCGATCGTCGCGGAGTGCTTCCGCCTCCACGGCAACGAGCTCACCGCGCGGGTCGCCAACGACATCAAGCGGGTCGGCTTCGCCTACGCGACCAAGGCCGGCATCACCATCTCCGCGATGGACATCAAGACGCCGGCGGGCAAGGCCGCCATCCTCGCAGGCGCCGAGAAGAAGCTCGGCGATATCGACCTGCAGTTCAAGCGCGGCCTGATCACCGACGACGAGCGCTACACCCAGACCGTTGACCTCTGGACCGAGGCGACGGAGGAAGTGACGGCCGCCACGATGAAGAGCTTCGATGCGCTTCACCCGGTCTTCATGATGGCCAACTCCGGCGCCCGAGGGAACATCCAGCAGATCCGGCAGCTCGCCGGAATGCGAGGCCTGATGGCCGACCCGACGGGCCGGATCATCGACCTGCCGATCAAGGCGAACTTCTCGGAAGGGCTGACCGTGCTCGAGTACTTCATCTCGACCCACGGCGCCCGCAAGGGTCTCGCCGACACGGCACTCCGCACCGCTGACTCGGGCTACCTGACCCGCCGGCTGGTCGACGTCGCCCAGGACGTGATCGTCCGGACCGAGGACTGCGGCACGACCTCCGGCATTTGGGTGACGGACATTTCGGAGGAGCGCGCGCTGACGGAGCCCCTCTTCGAGCGGGTCGCCGGTCGCGTGGCGGCCGCGGCGGTCCTGGACCCCACCACGCAGGAGACCCTGGTCAAAGAAGGCACCGAAATCACCGACATCCAGGCGCGCCACCTGATCAAGGCGGGCGTGGCCCAGGTCAAGGTGCGCTCGGTGCTCACCTGCCAGGCGCGCGAGGGCGTTTGCCGGCTGTGCTATGGCCGCAACCTGGCGACCGGCAAGCTGGTCGAGATCGGTGAGGCGGTTGGCGTCATCGCCGCCCAGTCGATCGGCGAGCCAGGCACCCAGCTCACCATGCGGACCTTCCATACCGGTGGCGTCGCGGGTACTGACATCACGCAGGGCCTGCCGCGCGTCGAGGAGCTCTTCGAGGCCCGTATCCCGAAGGGCAAGTCGATCATCTCCGAGATCGACGGCGAGGTGGAGATCATCCGGACCGAGACCGCCCGCAAGGTCAAGGTCACCTCGCGCGACGTCTACGACATTCCCTACATCCTCACGGACAAGATGCAGCCGCTGATCGAATCGGGTGCGACCGTGCAGGAAGGCCAGGAGATTGCCCGGGGCGCGGGCGAGGAAGGCGTGGAGAAGGTCATCCAGTCACGGGCGTCAGGCGTCGCCCGGGTGGAGCGCAACCAGATCGTCATCCGGAGCATGGATGAGGAGTGGCGCGAGTACCCGATCCCGCACGGCTCCCGGGTCAACGTCACGAGCGGCCAGAAGATCAAGGCCGGTCAGCAGATCACCGAAGGCTCGATCAGCCCCCAGGAGCTGCTCCACATCCTTGGTCGCGAGGCGGTCCAGACCTACCTGGTCGACGAGGTCCAGAAGGTGTACCGCTCGCAGGGTGTCGATATCAACGACAAGCACATCGAGGTGATCATCCGCCAGATGATGCGGAAGGTCCGCGTCGACACCGCCGGTGACACCGACCTGCTGCCGGGCGAAATCGTATCCCAGTGGGAGTACGAGGAAGCCAACGCGAAGGTCCTGGCAGAAGGCGGCGACCCGTCGGTGGCCCAGACTGTGCTGCTCGGCCTGATCAAGGCCGCGCTCAACACCGCGAGCTGGCTGTCGGCGGCATCCTTCCAGGAGACGACCCGCGTGCTTACCGAGGCGGCGATCTCGGGAAAGGTCGACCGGCTCCGTGGCCTGAAGGAGAACGTGATCATCGGCAAGCTGATCCCCGCCGGGACCGGCCTCGACTACTACCAGAAGCTGCGCGAGGAGTCGTTCAAGATGTTCGCGGAACTCCCGCAACCGGTTCCCGCCACCAGCTAACGCGACCCGAGCACCAAGGGGCCACCCCGTTGGGTGGCCCTTTCTTTTGCCCTCTACTCTCCGGCGGCACCGGCTCTCGCCAGCTCCCCTTTGGGCCGGATGGCCTCGGTGCGAATGTGGGAGATGAACCACGAGACGATGTGCCGCAGGCGGATGACGCGCGAGCGCGGATGGCCGTTGCGCGACAGGTCATGGGTCTGGCCCTCGAAGCGGACCATTCTGACCTCGCGGCCAAGGAACTTGAGCGCCGTGAACATCTGCTCGCCTTCCTCGATCGGGCAGCGCAGGTCCTGGTCGCTGTGAAGGATGAGCAGCGGGGTCTGGATGCGGTCGACGTAGGTGATCGGTGACCGTTCCGCAAGACGATCGAGGTCTTTCCAGGGGACCGCGCCCATGAAATCATCGATCAAGAACCATCCCAGGTCCGAGTAGCCGAACATCCCCGCCAGGTTGCTCACGCAGCGCATCGTGACCGCCGCTTTGAAGCGGTTGGTGTGGCTGACCGCCCAGTTGGTCATGTAGCCGCCGTAGCTTCCACCGCCAACTCCCATCCGGCTGCCGTCCACCCAGCCGCGCTCGATGGCAGTGTCGACGCCGGCCATCAGGTCCTCATAATCCTTGCCACCCCAGTCGTTGACGACGGCCTTCGAGAAGGCGCGGCCGTATCCGGAGCTGCCGCGAGGATTGGTGAACAGCACCGCGTAACCATGCGAGGCGAGCAGCTGAAACTCGAAGAAGAAGCTCCAGCCATACATCGCCGTCGGCCCGCCGTGGATCTCGAGCACGGCGGGCGGCCGGTCGCCGCCGCCTGACGGCCGCATGACCCATCCCTGGATGTCCCAACCGCCGGCACCTTTGAAGGTGAATTCCTCCGGCCGGGCCAGCGTAACCTCCTTGAAGAGGCTGGCATTCAGGTCGGTGAGGCGGCGCTCTCGTCCACCCTCCACCAGTTCCCAGCTGAAGAGGTCGCCGGGGATTCCCGGGTCCGAGCTCACGAGAGCCACCCGGCGCCGTTCCCGATCCATGCTGAAGGCATAGACGCGCCGCTGCCCGCCGACGACAACACGCGGTTTCCCCGTCGCCAGCGGGACGGCGAGCAGCTGGGTGCTACCGCGCCCCGACGCTTGCGTGTAAATTTCCTTGCCGTCTGACGACCAGCACGGATGCGGGCCGCCGTGCCCGACGCGCTGATCGTCGATGCAGCTGTCCTCGAAGGTCGGATCGAAATGCTCGGTGAGCCGGCGAGCGGAGCCACCGCCGCTATCGACCACCATCAGGTCGGTGTAGCCGTCCGCATGCCGGCGCACCGACGCCGCAAACGCGATCGACCGGCCGTCTGGCGACCAGGCGGGTGGGCCGGTGACGAGCGTCTCATCGGTGAGACGAGTGAGCCGGTTAGAGGACAGATCGAGCACCCACATGTCATTGCCGGGCCAGGTCCATCGGTCCTCGATTCGGTCAGAGGTGAAGGCGATGCATCGACCGTCGGGCGAGAATGCCGGCGAGCCGTCGTCCCAATCGCCGTCGGTCAGTTGCTCGGGTTGGCCGCCGTCGCTGCGGATTCGGAAGAGGTGCGAGCGGCGTTCGTAAATCCAGCCCTTGCCGTCCAGACGAGTCCAGAGACGGTCGATTCTGCGGACGGCGGGCACGCGCTTCTCGTGCAGGCCGGCGTCCTCCGCCTCCGGATCATCCGGCTCACCGACCTCTGCCGCGTAGACGATGACGTCGCCGTCCGGCGACCAGGTGGGATCGCCGGCGCCCCATCGTGCCCAGGTGAGCTGGCGCGCTTCACCGCCATCCGCCGGCAGCAACCAGAGCTGCGGCTTCCCCACACCGCGATCGCGCTCCTCCTCGTTCTTGGGTTTGACCTCGCCCGCCGGGGCGCGGACAAAGACGAGCGACCGGCCGTCGGGCGACCATCGGGGGGTTGTGTCGTTGTCGCCGGCCGTGTAGGGGCGGGGCGTACCCGTCCCCGTCGGGGCGACCCAGATGGATCGGTGATATTCGTAGCTTGAGCGGTCGATCTCGACGACCACGTAGGCAATCCGCTCGCCGTCGGGGGTGATCTGCGGGTCTTCGACGAGCTTGATGGCGTACAGGTCGTCCGGCTCCAGTCGACGTGTCATTGGCTCCCTCCCATTTGGTGGCGACAGTCTCAGGCTAGCAAAGGACCCCGGGGAGAGATTGGCCACGACGGGCCGTTGTATCGGGATGCAGCTGGCCACCCCGCCTCGTCCGGCCCGATCGGCGGTCCTTACCCGGCACGGCGACGGGCTCGTCCTCATCCTCCTCGGTCTGCCGACCGCCGCGATCGACTGGCAGATCGCGCGCACCTGGTCGGTGCCGGCCTGGATCAGCCTCGCATTGCTAGGACTCGTCGCGGTGGCCGTGGCCCTGGTCGTCGCCGGTCGCCGCTTCCGCGAGCAAGGTGCCGCCGCCGCCGTAGCACTGCTCTATGCGCTCCCCATCGCCGGCGGCATCGCCCGCTGGCACCTGGTGCCGTCCACCACGGCGTTGATCGGCGACGGCGCGTACCAGATCCAGCTTGCCCGCGAGGTGCTGATGCGTGGTGTCGACCCGTACGGATTCAACTACGTGGGCACCGGCCTCGAGCGGGCGCCCTGGGGTGGCCAGGCCTTCGCCAATCCCGCGCTGCATCACCTCGACTACTGGCCGGGTACCATCGTGCTCCCGCTGCCGGTCCAGGCCGCCGTCCACGCCCTGCTCGGCTGGTGGGATGAGCGCCTCTGGTTGCTGCTCGCCGCGGTCGCCGTGTGGGTGCTCCTGCGCCGGCTCGCCCCTGGTCAGTCCGGCCGGATGGCGGCCATCACCTTCTTCTTGATCCCGGGACACAGCCTGCTCGCGGTGCTGGGCGACAACGACCTGCCGATGGTGGCGCTCTTGCTCGGCGCGGCCCTGGCGATCAGCCGCCGTCGGTTCCTCGTGGCCGGGCTCGTGATCGGACTGGCGGTCGCTACCAAGCAGACGGCGTTGATCGCGGTCCCGGTGCTGGTGATCTGGGCCGGCGCCAGCGGCATGGGGTGGAAGGCATTTCTTCGAGCGACCTGCCTGGCCGTCGTGGCGGTTCTGGCGCTGATCCTGCCCTTCCTGGTCTGGAACGCGCGGGCTTTCGTCGCCGATACCCTCCTCTACAACTTCGGCAGCGGCGCGGAAGCCTACCCGATCCAGGGGCTCGGCCTTTCCAGCTGGCTGCTCCAGGCCGGCATCATCCAGGGTCCCCGGGACGCGTTCCCCTTCCTCCTGCTCCAGATCCCGCTGGTGATCCTCACCTGGATCCTTGCCTGGCGCTGGCTCTCTCGCCGCCCACGGTCGGGGGACGCCATCCTCTGGATGGGCGTCGCGTTCTTCGTCTTCCTGTTCGTGAACCGGTTCGCCCAGCAGGCCTACCTGTTGCTCGGGGTCGAGTTGATTCTTGCTGGGCTACTGGCTCGCCTCCATAATCCCGGGCATGTACAGCTGGCTCCTGTTCGCCCACATCGCCTCGGTGGCGGGCTTCCTCCTCGCCCACGGGACCTCGGCCGCGATGGCCTTCCGCCTGCGCTCGGAGAAGACGACCGACGGGATTCGGTCGGTCGCTGAGCTGTCTAAGCAGACCACCGGCGCTCCTCTGGCTCATATCCTCAAACCCTTCTAAGGCGGTTACGGACGCCCGGATTCGGGTAAGAAGGGGGAGTTGCGTCCTGGCGCGGGCCGCCCGGCGATTTGACAGCCGCCTCAACGCGGCCGTAGAATACGCCTTCGCGCCTTAAACAGGCGCGAGGTTACCTTATGCCCACGATTTCACAGTTGATCCGATACGGCCGCAAGCCGCTGGTGAAGAAGACGAAGGCACCGGCGTTGCAAGGCTCACCGCAGCGGCGGGGCGTCTGCGTGCGTGTCTACACGACCACGCCCAAGAAGCCCAACTCGGCCCTTCGGAAGGTCGCCCGGGTTCGCCTCACCTCCCGCCAGGAGGTGACCGCGTACATTCCCGGGATCGGTCACAACCTCCAGGAGCACTCAGTCGTGCTCATCCGCGGTGGCCGCGTAAAGGACCTCCCCGGTGTCCGGTACCACGTGGTCCGCGGCACCCTCGATACGGCCGGCGCCAAGGGGCGCAAGCAGGGGCGCTCGAAGTACGGCGCGAAGCGCGAGAAGGCGAAGAAGGCCTAATGCCGCGGCGTCCCCGAATTCACAAGCGTGTCATCCTGCCCGACCCAGTGTACACACACGAGGGCGTAGCTAAGTTCGTCAACGTCGTGATGCAGCGCGGCAAGCGGAGCACGGCCGAACGGGTCGTCTACGGTTCCCTGGACCGGATCCGCAAGGTGGCAAAGAAGGACCCGATCGAGGTCTTCGATTCCGCCCTGAAGAACGCCACGCCCGTGCTCGAGGTCAAGCCCCGCCGGATCGGTGGCGCCACCTACCAGGTGCCAGTCGAGATCCGGCCGGACCGTCGCTCGGCGCTGGCCCGGCGCTGGATCGTCCGTTACGCCAGGGCCCGCTCGGGGAAATCGATGCAGGAGAAGCTCGCCGGAGAGCTGATGGACGCCGCCAACGGAGTGGGCGCCACCATCAAGCGCCGCGAAGAAACGCACAAGATGGCTGAGAGCAACAAGGCCTTCAGCCACTTCAGGTACTAGGAAATTGGCAGAAACAAAAATGGCTCGCACTTACGCGCTGGACAAGGTTCGGAACATCGGCATCATGGCCCACATCGATGCCGGGAAGACGACCACGACCGAACGTATCCTCTTCTATGCCGGCCGGATCCACAAGATGGGTGAGGTGCACGACGGCGCCGCCACCATGGACTGGATGGTGCAGGAGCAGGAGCGCGGGATCACGATCACGTCGGCGGCCACCGTGGCGAACTGGCGCGGCCACCGGATCAACATTATCGACACACCCGGGCACGTAGACTTTACCGTCGAGGTCGAGCGTAGCTTGCGCGTCCTGGATGGCGCGGTCGCGGTCTTCGACGCCGTCGCCGGGGTCGAGCCACAGTCCGAGACGGTCTGGCGGCAGGCCGATCGCTACGAAGTGCCCCGCATTGCCTTCATCAACAAGATGGACCGCATGGGCGCCGACTTCTTCGCGTCCTGGAAGTCGATCCGCGAGCGGCTGGGGGCGAACGCCGTCCCGATTCAGCTCCCGATCGGCAGCGAGGAGAAGTTCGAGGGCGTCGTCGACCTTATTAATAAGGTCGCGATCACGTATACCGACGACCTGGGCACCACCATCGAGACCGAAGAGGTCCCGGTGGAGATGCGCGAGCAGGTCGAGCTGTACCACAAGCAGCTGGTCGAGGCGGTCGCCGAGTTCGACGACGTCCTGCTGCAGAAATACCTGGACGACAGGCCGATCAGCGGCCCCGAGATCGTGGCCGCCATCCGCAAGGGCACGGTCGCGAACCGGTTCGTGCCGGTGCTGGCGGGTGCCGCGCTGCGCAACCGCGGGGTACAGCCAATGCTCGACGCCATCGTGGACTTCCTGCCCTCCCCGCTCGACAAGCTCGGAGTGGAAGGGATCAACGCCAAGAGCAACGTCACCGAGTGGCGCCAGCCGGCCGATAACCAGCCCTTCGCGGCGCTGGCCTTCAAGATCGCGACCGACCCCTACGTCGGCAAGCTGACATTCTTCAGGGTCTATGCCGGCACGCTCAAGTCCGGGTCCTACGTGTGGAACGCGACCCGCGGCACCAAGGAGCGGGTCGGCCGCATCCTGCAAATGCACGCCAACCACCGCGAGGAGATCCCCGAGGTTTACGCGGGCGATATCGCCGCGGCCATCGGCCTGAAGCAGACGACGACGGGGGACACCCTGGCCGACGAGAACAACCCGATCCTGCTCGAGTCGATCGTCTTCCCCGACCCGGTCATCAGCGTGGCGATCGAGCCGCGCACCAAGGTCGACCAGGAGAAGATGGGCCAGGCGCTGGCCAAGCTCGCCGAGGAAGACCCCACCTTCAAGGTCCGGACCGATGAGGAGACGGCGCAGACGATCATCTCGGGGATGGGCGAGCTCCATCTCGAGATCATCGTCGACCGGATGCTGCGCGAATTTGCCGTCGATGCCAACGTCGGCAAGCCGCAAGTCGCCTACCGTGAGACGATCAAGCGCAAGGCGCACGGCGTCGGACGCTTCATCCGGCAGTCGGGCGGTCGCGGCCAGTACGGCCACGCCGAGATCAATATCGAGCCGAATGAGGCGGGCAAGGGCTTCGAGTTCATCAACAAGGTCGTCGGCGGCTCGATCCCCAAGGAGTACCACTCAGCGGTCGAGAAAGGCATCATCGAGGCGCTCAACAGCGGCGTGCTGGCGGGCTTCCCGGTGGTCGACGTCAAGGCCACGCTGGTCGATGGCTCCTACCACGAGGTCGACTCCAATGAGATGGCCTTCACCATCGCCGGTTCGATGGCGGCCAAGGACGGCATGCAGAAAGGCCAGCCGACGCTGCTCGAGCCGATCATGAAGGTCGAGGTCGTCATGCCCGAGGAATTCATGGGCGAGATCCTCGGCGACCTGTCCTCGCGGCGCGGCCAGATCCTCGGCATGGAAGGCCGGGCCACGATGCAGGTGGTGCGGGCGTATGTGCCGCTGGGCAATATGTTCGGTTACGCCACCGACCTGCGGTCCAAGACCCAGGGTCGCGCGGTCTACAGCATGGAGTTTCATCACTATCAAGAAGTCCCGAAGTCGATCGCCGAAGAGATCGTTGCGAAGTCGAGAGCTTAAGGAGGATTCCGAGAAGGAGTAACAATGGCGAAGAAGAAGTACGAGCGTACCAAGCCGCACGTGAACGTGGGAACCATCGGTCACATCGACCATGGCAAGACCACGCTGACCGCGGCCATCACGAAGGTCCTGTCAAAAAAGGGATTCGCTGAATTCCGCTCCTTCGACTCGATCGACAATGCCCCCGAAGAGAAGGCTCGCGGCATCACGATCGCGACCGCGCACGTCGAATACGAGACGGAGAAGCGGCACTACGCGCACGTCGACTGCCCGGGGCACGCCGACTACATCAAGAACATGATCACCGGTGCCGCCCAGATGGACGGCGCGATCCTGGTCGTGGCCGCGACGGACGGGCCGATGCCGCAGACCCGCGAGCATATCCTGCTGGCGCGCCAGGTCGGCGTGCCACGGATCGTGGTCGCCCTCAACAAGGTCGACGCGGTCGACGACCCGGAGATCCTGGAGCTCGTCGAGCTCGAGGTTCGCGAGCTGCTCTCGAAGTACGAGTTCCCGGGCGAAGACATTCCCGTGGTCAAAGTGTCGGCGCTCAAGGCGCTCGAGGGCGACCCCGAGTGGGAAGACTCGATCCTGAAGCTGATGGACGCGGTCGACAGCTACATCCCAGTGCCGGAGCGCGCCCTCGACAAGCCGTTCATGATGCCGATCGAGGACGTTTTCTCGATCGAAGGTCGTGGCACGGTCGTGACCGGCCGGATCGAGCGCGGCCAGGTCAAGGTCAACGAAGAGGTCGAGATGGTCGGCATCAACGACACCCGCAAGACCGTCGTGACCGGTGTCGAAATGTTCCACAAGCTCCTCGATTCCGGCCAGGCGGGCGACAACGTCGGCTGCCTGCTGCGCGGCATCAAGCGCGAGGAGGTCGAGCGCGGCCAGGTCCTGGCCAAGCCCGGCTCGATCAAGCCGCACACGGAGTTCGAGTCGCAGGTCTACGTTCTCACCAAGGAGGAGGGTGGCCGGCACACCCCGTTCTTCAAGGGCTACCGCCCGCAGTTCTACGTGCGGACCACGGACGTGACTGGTGAGATCGAGCTGCCGGAAGGCACCGAAATGGTGATGCCGGGCGACAACATCGCCATGAAGATCAAGTTGATCACCCCGATCGCCGTCGAAGAGCAGATGCGCTTCGCCATCCGCGAGGGCGGCCGCACGGTCGGCTCGGGCGTGGCGACAAAGGTCATCAAGTAAGGTCGTGGCTCAAAAGATCCGCATCCGGCTGAAGGCCTACGATCACCGCGTCCTCGACCAGGCCGCGGACAAGATCGTGGATACCGCGCGGCGAACGAACGCGTCGACGGCCGGACCCATCCCGCTGCCCACCGAGGTCAACAAGTGGACGGTGATTCGATCGCCGTTCATCGACAAGGACTCGCGCGAGCAGTTCGAAATGCGCACCCACAAGCGGATCATCGACATCCTTGACCCGAACCCGAAAGTCGTGGATGCGCTGATGCGGCTCAACCTGCCGTCCGGCGTCAACATCGAGATCAAGCTCTAGCGATGGCAACGAAGGGGCTCCTGGCCAAGAAGATCGGGATGACCCAGGTGTTCACCGAGAAGGGTGAACTCCTGCCGGTCACCGTGCTCGAAGCCGGGCCCTGCGTCGTGATCGCGCTGCGGGCCGTGCAGAAAGACGGCTACGGCGCGGTGCAGCTCGGTTTTGGCGAGGCCAAGGAGAAGCAGCTCACCAAGCCCGCTGCCGGGCACTTCAAGAAGGCCGGAGTCGCCGCTCATCGCCACGTGCGCGAGATTCGGCTCAAGGCCGACGCCCCCGCCTATGAAGTCGGCCAGGCGCTCAAGGCCGACCTCTTTTCGGCCGGCGAGCTGGTCGACGTCACCGGCGTAACGAAAGGCAAGGGGTTTTCCGGCCAGCACAAGCGCCATCATTTCGGCCGCGGTCCGGTCACCCACGGCTCGCACAACATCAAACAGCCCGGCTCGATCGGCTCCTCCTCGACGCCGTCGCGTGTCTACAAGGGGATGCGGATGGCCGGTCAGCTGGGCAATTCGCAACGGACCACCATGCACCTCAAGGTGGTGCGGGTGGACCTCGACCGCAACCTCATCCTGGTCAACGGCGACGTCCCCGGCCACAAGAACAGTCTGGTGCTGGTGCGGGACTCGACACGGCAGCCCAAGGGGAAGAAGTAATGGCGGCCACCGAGAAATCATCTGCCACGGTCCATGACCGCGACGGCAAGGAGACCGGCACGCTCGAGTTGCCGGCGGCCGTCTTCAACGCCCCCGTGAACGAGGCCGTGCTCCACCAGGCGGTGCGGCGGCAGCTGGCGAACGATCGCCAGGGCACGCATGAGACCAAGACCCGCGGCGACGTGTCGGGCGGCGGGAAGAAACCCTGGAAGCAGAAAGGCACCGGCCGCGCCCGCCAGGGCAGCACCCGGGCGCCCCAATGGCGCCACGGCGGGACGGTCTTCGGTCCGCACCCGCGCAGCTATGAGCAGAAGATGCCGCGCAAGCAGCGCCGGCTGGCCCTGCGGTCGGCCCTCTCGGTCAAGTCGCAGGAAGGCGCGGTGCGCATCGTCGAGGAGATCGCGCTGGAGGCGCCCAAGACGCGTGTCGTCGCCGCCCTCTTCGACGAGATGGGCGCCGGCGCCCGCACGCTGTTCGTCATTCCCGAGCATGACCTGATGCTGGAGAAGTCGACGCGCAACCTGGCCGGTGTCAAGACCATCCTGGCGACCAACCTCAATCCCACCGACGTGCTCACCGCCGACACGATCGTCTTCACCCGGTCGGCTTTGACCCAGGTGGAGGAGTGGCTGACATGAGGGCGGCGGTCGAGGTGATCCAGCGTCCGCTGATCAGTGAGAAGAGCTACGCCGCGATGGCGACGGGAAAGTACCTCTTCCGGGTGCACCCGAGAGCGACGAAGACCGAGATCGCGCTGGCGATCACGGAGGCCTTCAAGGTCGAGGTCGTCAGCGTGAACACGATGCACGTCCGCGGAAAGGAGCGCCGCCGTGGCAAGACTCACGGGTTTCAGTCGAACTGGAAGAAGGCCGTCGTCACGCTGGCAGAAGGGCAAAAGATCGAAAGCATGTTCCAGGGTGTCTGATCCATGCCGATAAAGAAGTACCGCCCCACCTCGCCCGGCCGCCGATTCATGTCGGTGAGCGCCTTCGACGAGGTCACCACGAAAAAGAAGCCCAACAAGCGCCTGCTGGTCTCGCTCAAGACCGATGCCGGCCGCAACGCACAGGGAAAGATCACCGTCCGCCACCAGGGCGGCGGCCACCGCAAGCTGTACCGGATCATCGACTTCAAGCGCGACAAGCTAAACATCCCGGCGACCGTCAGCGCGGTCGAGTACGACCCGAACCGCAGCGCGCGGATCGCGCTGCTCACCTACGCCGATGGCGAGAAGCGCTACATCCTGGCACCCGTCGGGCTGACCGTCGGCGACAAGGTGATCAGCGGACCCGAGGCCGACATCAAACCGGGCAACGCGCTGCCGCTGGCGAGCATTCCGTTGGGCAGCACGGTGCACAACATCGAGCTAAACCGTGGCAAGGGCGGCCAGGTGGTGCGCTCGGCCGGCATGTCGGCCCAGCTGCTCGCCCGCGAGGGTGACTACGCGCAGATCCGGATGCCATCGGGCGAGGTGCGGCGCGTCGCGGTCGTCTGCTACGCCACGATCGGCCAGATCGGCAACGTCGAGCACGAAAACGAGAACGTCGGCAAGGCCGGCAAGAACCGCTGGCGTGGCAAGCGCCCCGCCGTCCGCGGCGTCACCATGAACCCCTTCGACCATCCGCACGGCGGTGGGGAGGGGCGTTCGGGTCCCGGCGGCCATCCGAAAACACCCTGGGGCAAGCCGGCGCTCGGATACCGGACCCGGCGCAACAAGAAGACCAAGAACATGCTCGTTCGGCGCAGACCACCAAAGCGGAAGAGTAAGGGCTAACACATGTCACGTTCAACCAAGAAAGGACCGTTCGTGCATCCGTCGCTGATGAAAAAGGTCACGGCGATGAATCTCCAGAAGGAGAAGAAGGTGATCAAGACCTGGTCGCGAGACTCGAGCGTCTTCCCCGAGATGGTCGGGCATACGCTCGCGATTCACGACGGCAAGAAGCACGTGCCGATCTTCATCACCGAGAACATGGTCGGGCACCTGCTGGGCGAGTTCGCGCCGACCCGGCGCTTCCGCGCCCACGGGCATCACACGGAGAAGACCACCGCTCTTAAATAAGCAATGGAAGTACAGGCAAAGGCCAAGTGGGTCAGGACATCACCGCGGAAAGTGCGACTCGTCGCACGGACGCTGCGCAACCTGCCGGTGAGTGAGGCGCTGGTCGCCTGCTCGTTCATGCCCAAGGCCGCGGCGCGGGACGTGGCCAAGGTGATCCGCTCCGCCCAGGCGAACGCCGAGAACAACTTCAACCTGGTCAAGGACGACCTCGTGATCAAGGACATCCGGGTGGAGCCGGGTCCGATGTTGAAGCGCGGTCAGCCGCGCGCCATGGGGCGCCTCTTCAGCATTTTCAAACGCACCAGCCATATCACGGCCATCGTGGAAGACCGGCCCGGTGTGGTGAGGCGGCGCACCGCCGCCCTCCCGCGCGCACCGCAACCCACGAGCCGGCAGGCGCCGCCGGCCGCGGCTGCCGCCGCGCGCGCGGCTGCCGCGCTTACGCCTGCCACCACCGAGTCGGACGAGCGGGTCGCTCCGGCCCGGCCGAAGAAGGCGAAGCCGGAGAGCAAGGCGCCCGCGTCAAAGGCGCCCGCCGAGGGTAAGAAGACTGAGGCCAAAAAGACCGACGCCAAGAAGAAGGACGACGGCAAGAAGGACACCAAGGAGAAAAAGAGCAAGTAGATGGGGCACAAGGTTCACCCGAATGGGTTCCGGCTGGGCGTCTACCGTAACTGGGAGGCGAAGTGGTTCGCTCCGGACAAGGAGTACAAGCCGCTTCTGCTGGAGGACGTCCGCTTGCGGCGGATGCTGATGATCCGCCTGAAGAATGCCGGCCTGGCCCGGATCGAGACCGAGCGCTCCTCGTCGGCGCTGACCATCACGCTGCACACCGCCAAGCCCGGCATCGTGATCGGCAAGGGTGGTACCAGTGTCGACCAGCTGCGCGACGAGCTGGAGAAGATCACCGGCAAGCGCGTCCGGGTCACGATCCAGGAGATCAAGAAGCCCGAGCTCGCCGCCCAGCTGGTGGCCGAGAACGTCGCCGCCCAGCTGGAGAAGCGCATCGCCTTCCGCCGTGCCATCAAGCAGTCGCTGATGAAGACCATGCGGGCCGGCGCCCAGGGCGTGAAGATCCGGGTCAAGGGCCGCCTCGGCGGCTCGGAGATGGCGCGCGTCGAATGGAACCGCGAGGGTCGGGTGCCGCTGCATACGCTGAAGGCGGACATCGACTTCGGCCAGACTGAAGCCAAGACTACCTTCGGCCGGATCGGCGTCTCAGCCTGGGTCTACACCGGCAACTTCCCGACCGAGGCGGCGGTCAAGCCGCCGACCGCGGCCGAGGAACCCGTTGAAAGTGGCGTGCCAGTGGCTCTCGCGATTGGCGAGGCGCCCAGCCCGTTGGCCGAGCTTGTGCAGGTCGCGGTGGCTGCGCCGGCCGCGCCCGAGGTAGCGCCCGTTGCCCCGGCCCCGGTGACGGCCGATGCGCCGGCCGCCGCCAAGGCGAAGCGCGCCACCCGCGCAACTAAGGCGACCACCGAGGCGACCACGGCCGACGCGGGTGAGAAAGCCGCCCCGAAACGGACCACCCGCGCCCGCGCGACCACGACCGACAAACCCGACGCACCAAAAGCCCCGCGCGCCCGCGCGACGAAGAAGAAGGAATAACGGATGTTGCTGCCCGCTCGCGTCAAGCATCGCAAGTTGCATCGGGGTCGCCGCACCGGCGTGGCCACCCAGGGTGCCGACCTGGCATTCGGAGAGTTCGGCCTGCAGGCGTCCGAAGCCGCCTGGATGACGAATCGCCAGATCGAGGCGGCCCGCCGCGTCATGACGCGCTTCGTGCGCCGCGGGGGCCAGGTCTTCATCCGGGTCTTCCCCGACAAGTCGGTCACGAAGAAGCCGGCCGAGACCCGCATGGGCAGCGGCAAGGGTGCGCCCGAGGGATGGGTGGTCGTGATCAAGCCCGGACGCGTCCTCTTCGAGATGGGCGGGGTGACTCCCGAGATGGCCAAGCGCGCCTTCCAACTGGCGGCCTACAAGCTGCCGATGAAGACCCGGACAATGGGCATCAAGTCGGGCGTCAAAGCGGCCGCCGACGTGAAGATCAAGGGACCGGCGGAGCTGAAGCCGGGTGAGGGCGTCGAGGGCATCGCGGGTGCCGCGGCGGCCCCAACCGCCGCCGCTGCTCCGGCGCGTGGGCCCAAGGCGGCCCCGGGTGCCGCGCCGTCGGTGAAGCCCGCCCCGGGTGCCGCCCCGAAAGCCGCGCCCGGCGCTGCCCCGAAAGCGGCGGCCGCCCCCAAAGCCGCGGCACCGGCCAAGCCGGCCAAGGGTGGTGGGAAGAAATGAAGATGAAAGACCTCCAGGCCCTCTCTATGCCTGATCTGCAGAAGAAGCTCAAGGACTCCCGCCAGGAGCTGTTCAACCTGCGCTTCCAGATGGCGACCGGCCAGTTGCAGAACCACCGCCAGATCCGGCACGTGCGCCACGACCTGGCCCAGATCCTGACCGAGATTTTCCTGAAGGAGCGCACCGGCGAGCCCGCGACCACGCCGGAGCCCGCACCGCCCAAGCCCCGCCGGCGCAAGGCCGCCGTGGAGGAGACCGTATGAGCGATCAAGAGAACACGACGGAGAGGGCGATGCGCAAGACGCGCACCGGCACCGTCATCAGCGACAAGATGGACAAGACCGTCATCGTCCGGGTGCAGACCCTCAAGGAGCACCCGAAGTACAAGAAGCACATCCAGCAGGCCACCCGATTCAAGGCGCACGACGAGCAGAACCAGTGCAAGGTCGGCGACCGCGTCCGCATCATGGAGACGCGGCCGCTCTCGCACGACAAGCGTTGGCGCGTCGTCGCCATCGTGGAGAAGGCGAAATAGCCGTCGCCATGGTCCAGCAAGAGTCGCGGTTGAAGGTGGCGGACAACACGGGTGCGCGTGAGATCCTGTTGATCCGGGTGATGGGCGGCCATTACCGCAAGTACGCCTCCATCGGCGATGTCATCACGGCTGCCGTGACGGTCGCGACGCCCGGCGGCCAGGTGAAGAAGAGCGAGGTGGTCAAGGCGGTCGTCGTCCGGACCTCGCGCGAATTCCGCCGGCAGGATGGCTCCACCATTCGTTTCGACGAGAACGCGGCCGTCATCCTCGGCCCGCAAAACAACCCGCGCGGCACCCGCATCTTCGGCCCGGTGGCGCGCGAGCTTCGCGACAAGAACTTCATGAAGATCGTTTCCCTGGCTCCGGAGGTCCTCTAGTATGTCTCGGCTTCATCTCGACATTCATCGCGACGACACCGTGCAGGTCATGTCCGGCAAGGACCGTGGCAAGCGCGGCGTGGTCGTACGCACCGTGCCCCAGTCGGGCAAGATCGTCGTCAAGGGCGTCAACATCCTGAAGCGCCACACCCGCGCTGGCCAGCAAAAGGGCTCGACGACCGTCCGCCAGGGCGGCATCGTGGACTTCGAGGCGCCGCTCGACTACTCCAACGTGATGCTCGTCTGCAACAAATGCGACAAGCCGACGCGCATCCGCAAGACGGTGCTGTCCAATGGGACAAAGGCGATCGTCTGCGTGAACTGCGGTGAGATCTACGAGCGCGTGAGGAACAAGGTATGAACGTAGCCGCGAGCTCGAAAGGCGTGAAGGCCGCTCCAAGCCCGAAGGGTCCCAGCGTCGTTTCCAGCCCGGCCGGGACGGAGCTCAGGCTTAAGCAGCGTTACCAGGGCAAGATTGTCCCGGCACTGATCCAGCGCTTCGCCTACACCAACGCCATGCAGGTGCCGCGCCTGGTCAAGGTGGTGGCGAACATCGGGATCGGGGAGTCGATCTCCAATCCCAAGGCGCTGGACGCCGCCACCGCCGACCTGAAGAAGATCACCGGCCAGCAGCCGGTGGTGCTGAAATCGCGGAAAGCGATCGCGAACTTCAAGTTGCGCGCGGGCCTGCCGATCGGCATCAAGGTTACGCTCCGCGGCGCGCGGATGTATCAGTTCGTCGACAAGCTGCTCTCGGTCGGGTTGCCCCGAATCCGTGATTTTCGCGGCATCTCGCCCGGCGGCTTCGACGGCCATGGCAACTACACGCTCGGGCTGCGCGAGCAGCTGGTTTTCCCAGAGATCGAATACGACAAGATCGATAAATTACGGGGTCTCGAGGTGACCTTCGTCACCACCGCGCGCACCGACGACGAGGCGCGTGCGCTGCTGGCGGAGCTCGGGTTCCCCTTCAGGAAGTGAGGCTGAGACTGAGTGGCTAAGAAGTCGACGATCAATCGCGGAATCCGCAAACATAAGCACGCGGTCTCGCAGCACAACCGCTGCAACCTGTGCGGACGGCCGCGCGCGTATATGCGGAAGTTCGGCATCTGCCGCATCTGCTTCCGCACACTCTCATCGCAGGGACAGGTCCCGGGCGTGAAGAAGTCGTCGTGGTGAGGAGGGAGTCAAGGGACTGATGAGCACCGATAGCATCGCGGACATGCTGACCCGGATCCGTAACGCGAATACCGCCGGGCACTCGCGCGTCGCCATCCCGGCCTCGCGCGTGGGCGTCGAGATCGCGCGCGTTCTCAAGGAAGAGGGTTACATCGCCGCCTACGATGTCGCTGCCGCGGAACAGGGTCAGAAGCTCGACATCACGTTCAAGCCCAAGACGCCTCGCGGCAAGTCACTCGCCGGCCTCCGACGGATCAGCAAGCCCGGCCTGCGCGTCTACGCGCGCAAGACCGAGATTCCGCGGGTGCTCGGGGGACTCGGCATCGTCATCCTGTCGACCTCACACGGCGTCATGTCGGGACAGAAGGCAACCAGGGCCGGCCTCGGCGGCGAGGTCGTGTGCTACGTTTGGTGACCCGTGAGTAGGATTGGAAAGCTGCCGGTCAAGATCCCCAGCGGCGTGACGGTGACGCTCACCGATCACACGGTGGTGGTCAAGAGTGGCAAGGCCGAGCTCAGCCGCGAACTGAATCCGTCGATGAAGGTCACCGTCAAAGACGGCACCGTCGTCGTCGAGCGGCCGAGCGAATCGAAGCTGCACCGGTCGTTGCACGGGCTCACCCGGACGCTCGTCTGGAACATGATCGAAGGCGTCAGCAAGGGGTACGAGAAACAGCTCGAGCTGGTCGGCGTGGGCTATCGCGCCACCCGCCAGGGCGAGGCACTGGTCCTCAATGTGGGGTTCTCGCACCCGGTCCGTTACCCGGTGCCCAAGGGCATCACGATCGACGTCCCCGAGCCGACCCGTATCAACATCAAGGGCGCCAACAAGGAAGATGTCGGCCAGGTGGCCGCCGAAGTGCGGAAGATCCGTCCCCCGGAACCCTACAAGGGCAAGGGCATCCTCTACCGTGGCGAGCGTATTCGCCGCAAGGCGGGTAAGACCGGCAAGACCACCGGTGCCGGAGCGGCGAAGTAATGCACAAGCAGGCTGATCGCCGCAATACGCGCATCCGCCGGCACGTTCGGCTGCGGACTCACCTGGTGGGCGGTCCCACGCGCCCGCGGCTGGCGATCTTCCGCAGCTTGCACCACGTTTATGCCCAGGTGATCGATGATGCCTCGGGACGAACGCTGGCGGCCGCCTCCACGACCGACGCCGACCTGCGCAAGAGCCTGAAGTCACCCTCGGGTGCGGAAGGCGCCGCCGCCGTGGGCAAGTCCATCGCGCAGCGCGCCCGGCAGGCGGGCATCGAGACGGTCGTGTTCGATCGTGGCGGCTTTCCGTATCACGGCCGGGTCAAAGCGCTGGCCGACGCCGCCCGCAGCGCCGGATTGAAGTTCTAAAAGGGAAGGAATGAGTTACCAGTACGGAAGAGGTCAGTCGGAATTCACGGAGAAAGTCGTTCACCTGAACCGGGTGGCGAAGGTCGTCAAGGGCGGCCGTCGCTTCTCGTTCAGCGCCCTCGTCGTGGTCGGCGACCAGAACGGCCGCGTCGGCGCCGGGCTCGGTAAAGCTGGCGAGGTGCCCGAGGCCATCCGCAAAGCGGTGGAGTCGGCGAAGAAGCACCTGATCACGGTGCCGATGGTTGGGACCACCATCCCCCACGAGATTCGTTTGAAGAAGGGGGCCGCCAAGGTGCTGCTCAAGCCGGCGGCGCCAGGCACCGGCATTCGCTCGGGCGGCGCGATGCGCGCCGTCGTCGAGCTGTCCGGCATCAAGGACATGATCACCAAATCGCTGGGCACGAACAATCCGGTCAATACCGTCCGTGCCACGATCGCCGCGCTGCAGGCGCTGCAGACAGCCGATAGCATCGCCCAGGCGCGGGGCAAACCCGCCGACGAGATGGAGCGGCTGAGCCGGCGCGGGAGGAAGCCAGAGCCGGTGGCGGCAGCGGCCGAGGCGCCGGTGGAGGAGCCGGTCGGCTAACCATGGCGCGATTGAAGATCACCTACGTCCGCAGCGTGATCGGGCAGAAGCCCGACCAGGAACGGACCGTCCAGGCGCTGGGCTTCCGCCGTCTGAACCAGACGGTGGAGCACGAAGACAGCCCGCAATTGCGCGGCATGGTGCATAAAGTCCGGCACCTGGTCAAAGTGGAGGAGACAAAGTGAAGCTCCACGAGCTCCAGCCATCGCCCGGGTCGCACCACTCCCGCAAGCGGGTCGGTCGCGGGCCGGGCTCCGGCCACGGGAAGACCGCGACCCGAGGCCAGAAGGGGCAGCGCGCCCGCACCTCGGTGAATCTGCCGAAGACGTTCGAGGGCGGCCAGACGCGGCTGACCATGCGGACGCCCAAGCTCCGCGGCTTTCACAACCGCTGGAAGAAACGGTTCGCGGTGCTGAACCTGACCCGGCTGAACCGCTTCGAGGAGGGCGCGGAGATTCGCCCGGAAACGCTGCTGGAGGCCGGCATCATCAAGGACGTCGGCGCCGGCATCAAGGTCCTGGGCACGGGTGACCTCAAGCGCAAGCTGACGATCCACGCCCACCAGTTTTCGGCGGAGGCGCGCCGCAAGATCGAGGCCGCCGGCGGGACGGCCGCCGTCATCGAGGTTCCCCCGCCGATCCGCCCGAAGACGAAGCGTGCGAAGAACCAGCCGAAGCCGGTCAAGCCCGAGCCGGTCGAGAAGGCAGCGGAATCGGAAGTCGACGCCGCGGCCGCCAAGGCCTCGAAGAAGGCCAAGGCGAAGGCCGAGCAGAGCGCGAAGGCCGAAGCGAGCGGGCCGGGCGAGCCGGGCGAGCAAGCCGAAAAAGGCGAGAAACGCGATCGAGGCGAGAAACGCGAGCGAGGCGAGAAAGGCCAGGCGACCCGTGCGTCCGGTTCGGAGGATTCCCCGAAACCCGATAAGGATAAAAAGAAGAGCTAGGCATGTTAGAAGCGATCGGTAACGCACTCCGTATTCCCGAGCTGCGCCGCAAGATCCTCTTCACGCTCGGACTCTTCCTCGTGTTCCGGATCCTGGCGCACATCGCCGTGCCCGGCGCCGACAAGGCCGCCCTCGACAAGCTCTTCAATACCAATGCCTTCCTCGGTCTGCTCGACCTGTTTTCGGGAGGCGGGCTGTCGACCTTCTCCATCATCGCCATGGGCGTGAACCCGTACATCAACGCCTCGATCATCATGCAGCTGATGACGGTCGTCTCCACCCGGATGAAGGAGCTCAGCAAGGAAGGGGAGTTCGGTCGGCGCAAGATCACCCGCTGGACCCGCTGGCTCACCGTCGCCCTTGGCCTGCTTCAGGCCTGGGGCCTCACGCTGGTCTTCAGCCGCCAGGGCGTCCTGTCCAACCTCAGCTGGCTGGGCATCGTGGAGATCATGATCACGTTGACCGCCGGCACCGTGATGCTGATGTGGTTCGGTGAGCTGATCACCGAGTATGGGATCGGCAACGGCATCTCGCTAGTGATCTTCGCCGGCATCGTGGGACGGATCCCGAACACCATCTACAACCTGCTGACCGGCGGCGGCTCCGCGAACCTGGCGCCGATGCTGCTCTTCGCCGCCCTGGCGATCGTGGTCACCGCCTTCATCATCGAGGTGCAGCAGGCCCAGCGGAAGATCCCGATACAGTCGGCACAGCGCGTGGTGGGCCGAAAGATCTACCAGGGGCGAAGTTCCCATCTGCCGCTCCGTGTCAACCAGGCGGGAGTCATCCCGATCATCTTCGCCATCTCAATCATGTTCTTCCCGGTCATCATCGGGAACTTCCTGGCGACGGCTCCCGACCCGTGGGGGACGATCTCGCGGGTGCTGCGCACCTACTGGGTGCCGACCGGTCCCAACATCCCGACCGACATCCTCTATAACTTCGTCTACTTCGTCCTCATCTTCGGCTTCACCTACTTCTACACCGCGGTCACCTTCGACCCGGTGGATACGGCCGACTACCTGAAGAAGCACGCCGCCTTCATCCCCGGCATCCGTCCGGGCGTGGCCACGGCGCAGTACCTGGACCGCACCATGACGCGGATCACCTTTGCCGGCGCCCTCTTCCTCGGTGGGGTGACCGTGCTGATTCCGCTACTGGCCACGGCACTGACCCGAATACCAACGCAGAACATGTACCTCGGAGGGACCGCGATCCTGATCGTGGTCGGCGTTGCGCTCGACACCATGAAACAGATTGAGACGCAGCTGATCATGCGTCAATACAAGGGGTTCATAAAGTAGCGACCTCAGGTCGCGAACTGTCCCTATGAATCTGATTCTTTTTGGCGCGCCCGGCGCCGGCAAAGGCACCCAGACGGGATCCCTGATCGAGACCTACCACATCCCGGCGATCGCGACCGGCGACATGCTGCGCGAGCAGCGGCGGGCCGGGTCGGCGCTCGGCGAGCAGGTCAAGGGCTACATGGACCGCGGCGAGCTGGTGCCGGACGCGCTGATGATCGACATCATCAAGACGCGATTGAAGAAGCCGGATGCGAAGAGCGGCTTCATCCTCGATGGCTTCCCGCGGACGGTCGCCCAGGCCGAAGCCCTTGACGCAATGCTCGACCAGCTGGGGCGGCGGGTCGATGCGGTGATCTACCTGCGGGTCAGCCGCCAGGTGTTGATCGACCGGCTGTCGCACCGCTACAGCTGCAAGACGTGCCATGCGGTCTACACCTTCACGCCGCAACAGGCGCGCGAGCTGCCGCGCTGCACCCTCGACGGCGGCGAGCTCTACCAGCGGCCGGACGACCGCACCGAGATCGTGGCGCACCGCATCGACGTCTTCCTCACCCACACCGCGCCCTTGATCGACTACTACACGGCCCAGCACAAGCTGGAGAACATCGACGGCCAGATGTCAGTGGAGGCCGTACGCTCCGACATCACCCGCCGGCTCAGCGCGCTTCGCAAGGGGGCCGGCTCACGATGATCATCTACAAGTCGCCGGCCGAGATCGACTTGATGCGGGAGGCGGGCGCCATCCTGGGCGAGGCCCTCGCCCACCTGCAGTCGATGGCGCGGCCCGGCGTCACCCTGCTCGAGCTGGACCGCGAGGCGAATCGCTTCATCCGGGGGCGCGACTGTATCCCCGGGTTCATCGGCTACCAGGGGTACCAGAACGCCATCTGCACCTCCGTGAATAACCACGTCGTCCATGGCATCCCCTCCAACCGCAAGCTCCGCGAGGGCGACCTCCTGAGCCTGGACGCCGGCCTGATCCACCGGGGCTTCTGGGCGGATGCCGGCCTCACCGTCGGCATCGGCAAGATCTCGGCCGAGGCGCAGCGGCTGATGGACGTCACGCGAGAGTCCCTGAGCATCGGGATCGACCAGGCCCGCGTCGGCAACCGGATCGGCGACATCAGCGCCGCCGTCCAGCGGCACGTCGAGCAGGCCGGCTTTTCCGTCGTCCGGTCGTTTGTTGGGCACGGCATCGGCCGAGACATGCACGAGGACCCCCAGGTCCCCAATTTCGGCGTCGCCGGCACGGGGCCCCTACTGAAGCCGGGGATGGTGCTCGCGATCGAGCCGATGGTGAACGCCGGCGGGCCCGATGTGGCCCTCTTGAATGATGGCTGGACGGTGGTCACAGTCGACGGCCTCTGGTCCGCCTACTTTGAACACTCGGTGGCGATCACCGCAGACGGGCCCGAGATCCTGACGGTCTCGAAGAAGGCCCTCCCGGCGCGCCAATGAGGGATTGCCAGTCCCTGCCCCAGTTGCGGGGGAGGGTAGGGTGGGGGCCGTTTAGCCCTGCCGATCTTGTGGTAAGCTATTCGTTCGTGCGCCGGAAATCCGGCGATCTCGTCATGGGTATTTGCTGATGACGGGGATTGTCGTCGGACGAGTGGTGGAGCCGATGCCCAACGCGCTCTACCGTGTCGAGCTCGAGACCGGCCACAGGATCGTCGCTCACGTGGCGCCGGCCGCGCGGCTTCGGTTTCTCCGGGTGATCCCGGGTGACCGCGTCCGCGTCGAGGTGTCACCGCTCGATCCGGGGCGTGGACGAATCGTCAGAAAGGCAGAGTGAGAAATGAAAGTTCGGGCGTCGGTCAAGAAAATATGCGCGAAGTGCAAGGTCATCAAGCGCGGCGGCCAGGTGCGGGTCATCTGCGTGACGCCGAAACACAACCAGAGGCAGGGATAAGAGGGTAGATGGCTCGAATTGCCGGCGTTGATATTCCCCGCGAGAAGCGCGTCGAAATCGCGCTTACCTACATCTTCGGGGTCGGTCCCCATACCGCGCGGCGTGTCCTGACGATCGCGAACGTCGATCCGAACATGCGCGTCAAGAACCTGAACGACGAGCAGATCGGCCGCCTCCGCGACGTTCTCGACAAGGAAGCCAAGGTTGAAGGCGAGCTTCGCCGCGAGATCGCGCTCAATATCAAGCGCCTGATGGAGATCGGGACCTATCGTGGCCTGCGCCACCGGCGCGGCCTGCCCGTCCGCGGGCAGCGGACCCGCACCAACGCCCGTACCCGCCGCGGCCCGCGCAAGACGGTCGGCGTGCGCAAGAAGGCAGAGGCAAAGAAGTAAGGCATGCCGAAGAAGAAAGTCGTCCGCACCCGCCGCCGCGAGAAGAAGCACGTCACGGTGGGCCAGGCACACATCCAGTCCACCTTCAACAACACCGTGGTGTCGTTGACCGACGCCCAGGGCAACGTGCTCGCCTGGGGCAGCGCCGGCAGCCAGGGCTTCAAGGGGTCGCGCAAGAGCACGCCCTTCGCCGCCCAGATCACCGCCGAAGCGACGGCGCGGCGCGCGATGGAGCACGGCCTCAAGCAGATTGAGATCTTCGTCAAGGGACCGGGAGCCGGCCGCGAGGCCGCCATCCGTTCGCTGCAGGCGGCGGGTCTCGAAGTCACGGCGATCACGGACGTCACGCCCATCCCCCACAACGGTTGCCGACCACCGAAGCGGAGGCGAGTCTAGCGATGGCCCGCTACGAAGGCCCCGTCTGCCGTCACTGCCGCCGGGAGGGCGTCAAGCTCTTCCTCAAGGGGGAGAAGTGCTTTACGAAGTGCACCCTCGACCGGCGGGCGATGCCGCCCGGCATGCACACTCAGGTCCGCCGCCGCAAGGTGTCCGACTATGGGATCCAGTTACGGGCCAAGCAGCGCGCACGCCGGATCTACTTCCTGCTCGAGGGCCAGTTCCGGCTCTACTTCGACCGCGCGGCGAAGATGGCCGGCGTCACCGGCCTCAACCTGCTCCGCCTCCTAGAGACGCGGCTGGACAACGTCGTCTACCGGGTTGGCTTCGCCGCCTCGCGGCGTGATGCCCGGCAGCTCGTCTCGCATCGACACGTCACCGTCAACGGCCGGCTCGTCAACATCCCGTCCTATGCCGTGCGCATCGGCGACGTGATCGCGATCAAGGACAAGAGCAAGGAGGTCGATCGCATCAAGAATGCCCTCGACGCCGGCGAGCAGCGGCCCGTCGTTCCCTGGCTGAGCCTGGACAAAGACAACATGACCGCGAAGGTCACCGCGCAACCCGGACGCGACGACATGGACCAGACCATCCAGGAGCAACTGATCGTCGAGTTTTATTCGCGCTAGCGAACCCATTCATACAAGGAGAACCATGATCGATATCGCCCAACCCCAAGTCAAAAGCATCGAGAACTCCGCCACTTATGGAAAGTTCGAGATCGAGCCGCTGGAGCCCGGCTTCGGCACAACGCTCGGCAACGCGCTGCGCCGCGTCCTGCTCTCCACGCTGAAGGGCGCCGCCGTCACCTCGGTCTCGATCGAGGGTGTGGCGCACGAGTTTTCCTCGATCCCATACGTCAAGGAAGACGTGACCGAGATCATCCTCAACCTCAAGGGGCTGAACCTGATCTCCTACAGTGACGACCCCGTCCGCCTCACGCTGGACGTAACCGGCCCGCGCGAGGTCAAGGCGTCGGACATCCAGGCGCCGAGTGACGTCGAGATCGTCAACCCCGAGCTCTACATCTGCACCCTCGACAGCAACAAGGGCCGGCTCCGCATGGAGCTGACGGTCGAGCGCGGCAAGGGCTATGTGCCCGCCGAGCGGAACAAGAAGGAAGGCCAGCCGATCGGCGTGATTCCGATCGATGCCATCTTCAGCCCGGTAGTGAAGGCCAACTTCCTCATCGAGAAGACCCGCGTCGGCCAGGAAACGGACTGGGACAAGCTGATCCTCGAGGTCTGGACCGATGGGACGATCGTTCCGGATCAGGCCATCAGCGAGGCGGCCAAGCAGTTCACGTCGCACCTGGGCCTCTTCACCCGCTTCACCGAGCGGATCAAGGATGCCGACGTGCCTCAGCAGAAAGGAAATGACGTCTCCTCGCGCCTGGCGGACACGCCGATCGAGGACCTCGATCTTTCCGTTCGCGCCCTCAACTGCCTGAAAGCCAATGAGATCACTAAGATTGGCCAGCTGGTAGCGCTGCGCGAGGAGGACCTGCTGAGCCTGCGCAACTTCGGCCGGAAGTCCTTGGACGAGATCAAGGAAAAATTGGTTCAGCGCGGCTTCCTGACGCCGGAAGAGCTGACCAAGGTCCTGGTCTAGGAGGCCAGCGGCGGGTGCGGCATCAGAAGGCGGGACGCAAGTTCAGCCGGAGCACGGCGCATCGCAAGGCGATGCGCCGCAACCTGGTCACGTCCCTGCTCGACCACGGCCGCATCGAAACAACCGAGGCCAAGGGTAAGGAGCTGCGCCGCTGGGTTGAGACGGTCATCACAACGGCCAAGAACGACAACGTCGCCGCCCGCCGGGCGGTGGACGCGATCGTGGAAGACCGTGAGGTCACCGAGCGCCTCTTCACCAAGCTGATGCCGCGCATGAAGGAGCGCCCGGGCGGCTATACCCGTGTGCTGAAGATTGGCCCACGCCAGGGCGACGGCGCGCCGATGGTCCTGGTAGAGCTCGTCGACCGATGAACGTCAAACTCACCATCGAGTACGAAGGCACGCGCTACCAGGGGTGGCAGGCACAGGCGGGCGCACCGACGGTCGAAGGGGCGTTGCGGGAGGCGGTCCAGTCCCTCACCGGCGAATCACCGCTGCTGACGGCTGCCGGCCGCACCGATGCCGGCGTGCATGCGCTCGGTCAGGTGGTCAACTTCCGCCTCGAGCGCGCGTTTCCGGTTGAACAATTGCCTGGCGCGCTCAACGCCCGCCTGGCTCCGGACATCGCGGTTCGGCGTGCCGAAGCCGTCGATGACAGCTTCAACGCCCGCTACTCGGCGCGGGCCCGCCTCTACGCCTACCGGATCCGCCAGGCGCTCCCCCGGGGCGCGTACCAGCGGCAGTACGCCTGGGGCCTGCATGACACGCTGGACGTCACCGCCATGCAGGCGGCCGGGGACCGCCTGGCCGGGAGGCACGACTTCCGCGCATTCGGCCGGAGCCCGCGACCCGGCGGCCACACCGTGCGCCATGTCCACGAGGTCAAGGTGAGCGGCGCCGGCGACTGGGTCACGATCGCGGTCGCGGCCGACGCCTTTCTCTACGGCATGGTGCGCCGCATCGCCGGTGCGCTGGTCGACGTCGGTCGCCGCCGCCAGCCGGTGGAATGGATCGATGCCCTGCTGGGCGGGTCGACGACCGGATTACGCCTCGCGCCAGCCCAGGGGCTGGTACAGGTTGCGGTGGAGTACTAGAGCGATGCCACAACCAGGAAAGACCTACACCGCCAAACCATCGGAGATCACGGCCGGCTGGTACATCGTGGATGCCAACGGGCAGACGCTGGGCCGGCTTGCGGCCAACGTGGCGAAAGTGCTGCGCGGCAAGCACAAGCCGATGTACACCCCACACCTGAACACGGGCGACCACGTCATCGTCGTCAACGTCAAGGGAATCAAGGTGACCGGCAAGAAGCCGACCGACAAGATCTACACCTCGTACACCGGCTATCCCGGCGGCCTTCGCAAGCGCGCCTACGGCGACATGGTCGTCAAGCATCCGACCTATCCCTTCCGGCACGCGGTGTCCGGGATGCTGCAGCATGGGACGCTGGGCAAGGAACAGCTTCGCCGCTTGAAGGTTTACGTCGGCGACGCGCATCCGCACAAGGCGCAGCAGCCGGTGCCAATCCGCTTCGGAAGTAAAGGAGATATAGAAGTCATTGGCCGATAACGCCACCTACTACTACGGCACCGGACGGCGCAAGAATGCTGTCGCGCGTGTTCGCCTCTATCCCGGTGAGGGCACGATCACGGTGAACAACAAGCCGCCGCTGCAGTACTTCGGCCGGCGGATGCTGGAGATGGTAGTGGTCGAGCCCCTCAAGCTCACCGAGACCAGCAAGCGTTTCAACGTCAGCGCCATGGTCGATGGCGGCGGCATGTCCGGCCAGGCCGGGGCTGTGCAGCACGGCATCGCCCGCGCTTTGTGCGTGGCCGACCTGGCGATGCGGCCCGTGTTGAAGAAGCACGGTATGCTGACCCGCGACCCGCGCATGAAGGAACGGAAGAAGCCCGGCCTCAAGCGCGCCCGCAAAGCCCCGCAGTACACCAAGCGCTAACCGGACGCGGCCGGCCGCGTTCACTCCTGTTACCCGGGCTGTGCCCGCTCGGGCGCGACCTCGGCGTGGGTCCGCAGCCGGCCGATCGGCGTCGCGATCACGATGATGACCGGGAGCAGTCCCACCCCGGCGGCGATCAGGAAGGTGGGCACGAATCCGATGCGATCGGCGAGGAAGCCGCCGGCGAAATTGGCCAGAGGCCAGACGCCCCAAAAGAACGTGCGGAAGGTCGCGTTCATGCGTCCTTGCAGATGGGAGGGGGTTAACGATTGCCTGAGGCTGACCTGCTGAATGTCCATCACGGTGATCGCGACGGCGGCGACGAAGTTCGCGAAACAGAGCCAGGGGACCGGGGGGAGGAAGAGTGCGAGCGGGATCATGGCGAGACCGACCGGCGAGCCGCTCACCCCCACGAGGATCGCGCGCCCCAGGCCCAGCGTCGCCACCAACCGGCTGGACAGTACGGAGCCGACGAGGGCGCCAACCCCGAAGGCGGCGAAGATGAGGCCCGCTTCGGCCGGGGTCAGGTGGAGCTGGCGGTAGAAAAAGACGAGGTAGATCGGAAGGGCGAGCTGCTCCGCGATCGAAAGGCTTGTCATCATGGCCAGCAGGCTGCGTAGGAGCGGATGGTGAAAGACCAGGCGAATGCCCTCCCGCAGCTCGGCCATCACGCTGGATTGCGCGCCGACCCTCCTGGGCAGCGGTTCGGGCTCGCGGATCCAGAGCAGCGTAAGAACCGAGATCACGTAGGAGAAGGCGTTGATGCCGATCGTGCGCGCCGCGCCGATCGCCTGCACGAGGACGCCACCTAGGCCCGGCCCGGCAAGCAGGGCGATGGAGAAGCTCGTGTTCAGCTTGTTGTTTCCCTCCACGATGTCCGCCTTGCCGACGAGGGAGGGCAGGTAGGCGAGGTAGGCGACGTCGAAGAGGACGTTCCCGATTCCCATGCAGAGCGCGACCACGAAGAGCTGGGCGAGCGTCAGGCCGTTGAGCAGAAAGGCCAGCGGGATCGACGCCAGCGCGATCGCTCGTCCGGCATCGGCGATGATCATCAGGGGCCGGCGTCGAACACGGTCGGCGAGGACGCCGGTGAAGAGCGTGAGGACGAGGAAGGGGAGCCGTTGGGTCCCGACGAGCAGCCCGATGACCATCGCGCTGGTGTGGAACTGCAGGATGGCGAGGGTGGGCAAGGCGAGCACGGTGATCTCGCCGCCGATCACGCTGATGGTCTGGCCCGACCAGAGCTTCAGGAAGTCGGGGTGACGCCAGAGCCGACTGCCTCCCAGCATTGCCGGCACAGGCTAGCAGCCGATGACGACGCCGACGGTTAGATCCGGGCTACGCTCGAGGGCTACCTCGACGCCGCGACATCCACCAGACAACCGCGGCGATGAGGATGACCAGGACCACCACGCCGGCGATGATCTTGCTGGTCGTAATAGCCGTCGAGATCAGGGGCACGATGAGAGCGGCCGCCATACTCAAAATCATCCTTGGAGTCTAAACGGTTGGCCTAGGCTCAGCTGGCCTAAGACAATAACCGCGATTTCAGGAAGTCGATACTGCGGGCGATGATCTCGCGCGACCGGGGGCTAGGGTCGAGGACATCGAATGCGTGCCTCCCATCGGCGTGGTTATGAAGTTCTAGGTCGAGGCCCGCCTTCAGGGCCGAGTCTGCGAAACGATCGAGCGTCTCGTTGAGTCCCGCATGGTCAAGTCCCGCCCTGGCCACGAAGATCGATGGCCCATTCTTGCCCATCCGGAGTGGCGCCGAAAACCGCTCGAGCTCAACGCCAGCCACAGGTGGCGGCACCATCGATCCGTAATAAACCACCAGGCTTCGCACGCCCGGTCGGTTCGTGACCGCCACGTGCGCACCCAGGAAGCCTCCCGCTGACGCGACCCAGATGGCGAGTCGATCGGGATCAACATTCCAGGTGCTCGCCCGAGCCCGGACGAGCGCCACGAGATCCTCGACATCCACTGCTGCGTCAGGAATGCGGATCCATCCTTGGGTTGAACGGTGGTTGAACGTAATCGCGACCAAGCCTGATGCCGCGAGCAGTTCTCCCCACGACACGTACTGGCCCCAGTCCTTGATGTCCTTCAACCAGTCCGCCGGGCCGTCTCCATGGACAAGGATCACCGCCGGGAGTGCCCCTCCCGCGGCGGGGGCAGGCCGGTAGATATCCATGAGGAGCGTCCCGGCTGGCAATGACTTGTAAACGAGGTCACGCTGGCGTTGAATCCGATCCATCCCAGGGACGGAATACACCACCCTGAGCGGACGGAAGTCGGGTGGCTGCTCGGCCAAGGTTAGACGATACTAGTGACCGCTAGTGGACGTCATCTTGCGCGACATCCTGGTGTTCCTTCAGAGCGGGAACATCTGGCGGCACGTTCTCGACGTGATCGACATCGGCCTGGTGGCGTTCTTCCTCTACCGGCTGTTCCTGCTGGTCCGGGGGACCCAGGCTGTCCAGCTGATGTTCGGCGTGCTCCTCCTCGCCCTGATCGGCCTGCTCGCCAGCCTGCTCGATCTGCGCCTCCTCTCCTGGATCTTCCGTAATGCCGCCCCCGCCATCCTGGTCGGCATCATCGTGCTCTTCCAGCCGGAGATCCGCCGAGCGCTCGACCAGTTCGGGCGGATCGGTTTCATCGGCCGCCCGCTGGCGCACTACAACCTCCAGATCTTCAACCGGATGATCGACGAGGTGATCCGGGCCACCACCAAGCTGACGCAGCGCTTCACCGGAGCGCTAATCGTCTTCGAGAAGGAAACCGGATTGGAGAACTACGCCAACAGCGGCATCCGGATCAATGGCGAGCTCACCGCGGAATTCCTGGAGGCGATCTTCTTCCCGAACTCGCCGCTCCACGATGGTGCCGTCATCGTCCGCGGAAACCAGATCCTGGCCGCCGGCTGCGTCCTACCCCTGGCGGAGGAAGGGACAGTCCGCGAACGGATGGGAACCCGCCACCGCGCCGGGCTCGGCCTCTCGATGCAGACGGACGCCGTCGTCCTGATCCTCAGCGAGGAGCTCGGCCAGATCGCCGTGGCCCACGAGGGAAAGCTCCTGCGCAACCTCGACCCCGACCGGCTGCGGCAGGTGCTGACCTCGCTGCTCCAGCCCCGTACCGAGCTCCATCGTCCGCCGCTCCCTGTCTGGCGTCGATAGCGCGGGGCCGGGTAAGATAACCATCCTGCTCGCCAACCTCCGACTCAAGCTGCTGGCGATCGCATTTGCTGTCGCGCTCTGGAGCGTGGTCGCCTACGCCCAGAACCCTACTCAGGATCACAAGTACAGCTTGAAGATGGACACGCCCGCGGTGCCTTCTGGGCTCGTCCTGGTCGGCGACGTGCCGTCGGTCACGATCACCGCCATCGGGACCACCGACCATATGCGGTCGTTTGATGCCCTGCTGCGCGTCAACCCGGGCATGCTGCATATCACCGGCAATTTTTCCGGAGTAAAGGTCGGAAAGAATGACGTCCCTATCCGGGTCAATAACTCCGACCCGTCGATCACCGTTGTCGCGCCCAGCTCGGTGTCCGTCACGATCGACGAGCTGGGATCGAGCAACCTGCCGGTTTCGATCGAACGGGTCAAGGCCCTTGTGTCCGGCTACCATGAGCAGACCGCCGCCACCACAGTGACACCGCCGAGCGTCCGCGTCGACGGACCGAAGAGCCAGTTGGCGGGCATCCAGGCGGTGGTTCTCATTGAAATGGACTCGGTCAACGCCCCCGGCTTCACGCAGCCGTTCTCGGTCGTCCTCTGGGACCAGAACAAGAAACCCGTGACAAAATCGATGACCGTGAGCCCGGCCAACGTGACGGTGAAAATGGTCGTCCAGGCCGACGCCATCACCGTTGACAAGGGCGTCGGGTTCACGCTCACCGGGCAGCCAGCCACAGGCTACCGGCTGACCGGCGTCCAGGTCGCGCCCCAAGTCGTGCAAGCGACCGGCCTCGCCAACATCCTGGCCGGGCTGGCGCTGCTCGCGACCGATCCCATCGACCTCACCGGCGCCAAGGCCGACATCGTCAGGACGGTTAACATCCGGCCGCCGGATGGGGTCACGGTGAATCAGAAGACGGTCCAGGTCCATGTCTTTATCGCTCCGATCGCCGGAGCCTCGCCTAGCTCCAGCCCGTAACTTTGGGCCGACACGCCCGTTTAACCAAAACAGCGAACTGAGTTCGCTCGTTTGAGCGTGTCCGGAGTGGGAACATAGGAGGCCGGGGTATGTGCGGGATTATTGGCTACCTGGGCGAGCGCTCGGCGGCGCCCATCATCATGGAGAGCCTCAAGCGGCTCGAGTACCGTGGCTATGATTCCGCCGGGGTCGCCATTTTCAACGAGGCGGACGGCCAGACCTCCGTGGTGAAGAGCGCCGCCAAGGTCGACACGCTGGTCGAGCGCCTCACCGAGGAGATGCCCCAGGGCCGGCTCGGCATCGGCCACACCCGCTGGGCGACGCACGGCCGCCCCACCGTCATCAACGCCCATCCCCACACCGACTGCCACAGGCAGATCATGGTGATCCACAACGGCATCATCGAGAACTTTGCGGAGCTGCGGAAGGACCTGCAGGCGAAGGGCCATGTCTTCATCTCCGAAACGGACACCGAGGTCGTGCCCCACCTGATCGAGGAGTTCGACAAGGGCGACCTGGTGGCGGCCGTCCGGGAGGCGCTGGCGAAACTGCGGGGCGCTTATGCGATGGCGATCTTCTCCCAGCGCGACCCCGACCTCTTGATCGGCGCCCGCCTGAATGCCCCACTCGTGGTCGGGATCGGTGACAAGGAATGGTTCGTCGCCTCCGACATCACCGCGGTCATCCCGTATACGAAGAAGGTCCTGCTGCTGGGCGAAGGCGAGATGGTGTCGATCACCAAGCTCGGGCCCGAGGTGAGCACCATCGGCGGTGCCGCCGTCAAGCCCAAAGTGATCGAGGTCAAGTGGGATATCAGCCAGGCCCAGAAGGGGGGCTTCCCGCACTTCATGGCCAAGGAGATCAACGAGGCGCCTGAGGCGGTCTCCAACGCGCTGCGGGGACGCCTGAGCGACGAGGGGGAGGTCACGTTCGAGGAATTCGGACTGACCGATCGCCAGCTCCTCAAGGTGCACGACATCAAGATGGTGGCGGCCGGCACGTCGTACTATGCCGCCCTGCTCGGCAAATACATCATCGAGGACCTGGCGCGCATCCCAGTCGAAGTCGAGCCGGCTTCGGAATTCCGCTACCGGCAGCCGATCATCGATCAGGACACGCTGGTGATCGGTGTCTCCCAGTCTGGCGAGACCGCCGACACGCTGGCCGCCATCCGCGAGGCGAGGCAGCGCAAGGCGAAGGTGGTCTCCATCACCAACGTCGTCGGCAGCTCGATGGCCCTGGAAAGCGATGGCGTCATCTACTTGCACGCCGGACCGGAGATTGGCGTGGCGTCGACCAAGACCTTCATCGCCCATCTCACCTCGCTGTATTTGCTGGGGATCCGGCTGGCGGCGGTCCGCCACCGGCTGGCGCCCGAGCGTCTGCGCGAGCTGGCGGCTGAGTTGAAGGCCCTGCCGGTCGCCGTCCAGCAGGTCCTCGATCGGGCTGAGGCGTTCCAGGCGCTCGCGCGGAAGTACTCCGGCTACCGCAACTTCATGTACATCGGCCGGGGGATCAACTACCCGATTGCCCTCGAAGGCGCCCTGAAGCTCAAGGAGATTTCGTACCTGCATGCCGAGGGCTATGCGGCCGGTGAGCTGAAGCATGGGCCGATCGCGCTGCTCGATCAGAATTTCCCCGTCTTCGCGATCGCCACCAAGGCGGCGACGCTCGAGAAGATGGTCAGTAACATCCAGGAGGTCATTGCCAGGGACGCGCCGGTGCTGGCATTGATCACGGACGGCGATCACACGCTCGCCGAGGTGCAGCTCGACCGTATCGAGGTGCCGGCGGTTTCCGAGTTCCTGTCGCCCATCCCCAATGTCGTCGCGCTGCAGCTCTTTGCCTATTTCGTCGCGACCGAGCGCGGCTGCAACGTCGACCAGCCCCGCAACCTGGCCAAGAGCGTCACCGTAGAGTAAGGAGCGTGACCCCTCGGGTCGGCGTAGATGTCGCGGCGATTCCGCGCATTGCGGAGGCCCAGAAGCGATTCGGGGATCGGTTCCTGCACAAGTTCCTTACCGACCGGGAGATCGACTATTGCGGCGGCAGCGCAGAGCGCTGGGCGGGCCGCTGGGCGGCAAAGGAAGCGATCGGCAAGGCGATGCCAACCGGCGTGGTGCGCCCCCGTATGCGCGATGTCGAGATTCTCCCCAGCGATGACGGACGGCCCCATGTGCGCGTGGCTGCGGCAACCACGCTGACGGGACGCAGCGTGGACGTCAGCATCGCCCACGATGGCCACTTCGCGGTTGCGGTGGCCGTGATCCCGGAGGCCGAGGCGATTCGGCCACGCGGCGCGCTGCCCGATGGGTTCCGGCTCCCCGCCCGACCGCGCGATGGGCACAAAGGGACCTTTGGGACGGTCGTCGTACTGGCGGGGTCGCAGGGCTATACCGGCGCCGCCTACCTGGCGAGCATGGGCGCGGCGCGATCCGGCGCGGGCATCGTCCGCCTCCTGGTCGCCCAGTCGATCTATCCGATCCTCGCCGAGAAGTGCACCGAAGTCATCGTCGGGCCCGTTCCCGAGATCTCGCCCGGGGTGGTCGGGCACGCGTCGCTCAGCGGGATCCTTCGTGGCTTCGCGGGGGCTGACGCCGGCGTGATCGGGCCCGGGCTGGGACGCGATGCGTCGACCCGGCGCCTGGTGGAGGATCTCGTTCCGCGCGTCGCGGCGCCGCTGGTGCTCGACGCAGACGCCCTCAACCTGCTTGCCGAACACCGCACGATCCTGCCGCGCCTGTCGCCGCAGATCGTGCTCACCCCGCACCCGGCGGAGTTCGGGCGCCTATCCGGCCTCGAGACGTCGGCGGTGCAGCAGGATCGGCGTGGGATCGCGTCGCGCTTTGCCAAGGTGTGGAACAAGGTGGTGGTGCTCAAGGGCGCCGGCACCGTCATCGCCGCCCCGGACGGACGCGTGACCCTGAACCCCATCGCGACGCCGGCGCTGGCTTCGGGCGGCACTGGCGATGTCCTCGCCGGGCTCATCGGCGGACTGATGGGCCAAAAGCTGCCGCCCTTCGAGGCCGCCGTCACAGGCGTGCACCTGCACAGTCTTGCGGGGCTGGACCTCGAGGCGTCGCTGGGTCAGGCCGGCGTGCTCGCGTCCGACCTGCTGCCACAGGTTCCGCGCGTGATGGAGCGGTTGCGCTGACCGAACACGGCGCGACGAAGTGGGCTGACGTCGATCCGTCGGCGATCGCTGACAACACGAGTCTCGTCAAGCAGCTCGTCGGTGAGAAGACGGCCGTGATGGCGGTGGTGAAGGCCGACGGCTATGGGCACGGCGCGGTGCCCACGGCCCGAGCGGCGCTACAGGGTGGCGCGACCTGGCTGGCGGTGTCGTCGGTACCGGAGGGGATCGAGCTGCGCAAGGCCGGCATCGTCGAGCCGATCCTCAACCTCGGGTACACGCCGCCATCCGCGCTCTCGGCGGCGATCGCCGCGAAACTGGCGATGACGGTCTACGATCGCGACGGCCTGGCGCTGCTCAAGACCGCGGCGACCGAGATTCCCGTCCACGTCAAGGTCGACACCGGGATGCACCGCCTGGGCGCCGCGCCCGCGGAGGCCGTCAAGCTCGCCGCAGAGGTTGATGCCGATGTGAACCTGCGGCTGGAGGGCTTCTGGACGCATTTTGCCGACGCGGACCAGGACCCCGCTTTTACAAGGGAGCAGTTGCACGTGTTTCTCGACGCCCGCGCCGCCCTGGTCCGCGCCGGTGTCACCGGATTTCTCAGCCATGCCGCCAACTCGGCGGGACTCCTTCGCTTTCCCGAGGCACGACTGGACCTGGTGCGCGCCGGCCTCATCATCTATGGTGTTCGGCCGGTCCCCAGCTGGGCCGACCTGCCTGGGCTCCGCCCGGCACTGTGCTGGCAAACGATCGTGACCAACGTCGTCGCGGTGCCGATTGGCGAGAGCGTCGGTTACGGGCGCAAGTTCATTGCCCGCGAGCCGGCGAGGGTGGCGACCATCGCCGTCGGCTATGCCGACGGCCTGCACCGGCGCGCGTCGGCTGGCGGTCGCGCGATCGTCCGGGGCGTCGCCGTCCCGATCGCCGGCACGATCAGCATGGACCAGGCCGCGATCGACGTCCGAACCGTCCCCCAGGTCGCAGTTGGTGACGTCGTGACACTGATCGGCGAAGAGGGCGGCGCCACCTTGAGCGCGGACGATCTCGCGGAGGCGTCGGGAACGATCTCCTACGAAGTCCTGTGTGCGATCTCGAGCCGGGTCCCGCGCCGATACCTATAATCTATGCAGCCCTAGCGGAGCGGAATGCGCTGAGAAAGTCGGTTCGCCGGCTGACGCTGGAACCTGATCAGGTGATACCTGCGGAGGAAAGGGGCTCGAGCATTCCGCTACTGCCGGGACACTGGACATATGGGAGTAGCCAAGGAACGACGTGAGCGACTCGCTCGCATGCGCCTCTACGTGATCACCGGCGATCGCGGTGATGCGGTCGAGACGGCGCGCATCGTGGAAGCGGCTCTCGAAGGCGGCGCCACCGGCATCCAGCTTCGGAAAAAGTTGATGCCGAAGCCCGAGCAATACCGGCTGGCGCTGGCGCTGCGGACGCTGACCCTTGAGCACGAGGCCCTACTCATCATTAACGATGATCCGGCTCTTGCGATCGCGGCCGACGCAGATGGGGTTCACCTCGGTCAGGACGATCTTCCACCTCAGGTGGTGCGAGCCCTTCCGGGGTTTGAAGGACGATTGATCGGCCGTTCCACGCACAGTCTCGCCCAGGCGCAACTCGCTGTCCACGAGGGCGTCGACTACGTTGCGGTCGGACCCGTCTTTCCAACTCCGACGAAGGAGGGCCGTCCCGCCGTGGGCTCGGCGCTCGTGTCCCGCGTCGCCGCGGTTATCGATCGGCCATTCCTCGCGGTCGGTGGCATCGACCTGGATAATGTCGGCTCCGTCGTTGACGCGGGTGCGCCAGCCGTCGCCGTCGTTCGCGCGATCTATGACGCGGCGGATCCTGCGGAAGCGGCCCGGCGCCTGCATGAAGCCCTCATGACACGACTCCAGGTAGCACGCTGATGAGCGACGTCACGGTCACGCTCAATGGGAAGCCGCGGAAGGTCCCCGAAGGGATAAGCCTGCTGGAGTTGCTCAAGGAGCTGGATGTGCAGCCTTCCCGGGTCGTGATCGAGCACAATCGCGAGATCCGCCGCAAAGAGGACTTCAAGACGGCGAAGGTGTGCGACGGCGACGAGCTCGAGCTGGTGTACTTCGTGGGTGGTGGATCACCAGCCGACGATGCCTTCCTTGTCGGCGGGCGGCTGCTGCGGTCGCGGCTGATCCACGGCACCGGGAAATTCGCCTCGAACGACGTGCTCGCGCGCTGCCTCGAGGCCGCTCAACCGGACATGATCACGGTCGCGATCCGCCGCCTGAACCTCGAGGGCGGTCGCTCCGAGCTGGAGGGGATCGACCTGCGCCGCTACACGCTCCTCCCGAACACCGCGGGCGCGACCAACGCCGAAGGGGCCGTGCGCCTCGCGCGCCTGGCCCGCGCCGCCGGTTTCTCCGACTTCATCAAGGTCGAGGTGGTCGGCGACGAAGACACGCTACTTCCGGATCCGCAGGCGACCCTCGAGGCGACCCGCCAGCTGGTCAAAGAGGGCTTCATCGTCATGGCCTACACGAGCGATGACGTGGTGCAGGCGATTCGGCTCTATGAGGCGGGTGCGGCCGCCGTCATGCCTGGCGCCGCCCCCATCGGCACGACGCTCGGGCTGCAAAATCTTTTGAACCTGGAGCTGATCGTGAGCAAGGTCAAGGTGCCGGTCATCGTCGACGCGGGTCTCGGCGTTCCCTCCGAAGCGGCGCGTTGCCTCGAGGCCGGTGCCGCCGCCGTCCTCGTCAATACGGCGATCGCTCGGGCGCAGAATCCACCCGAGATGGCGCGCGCCTTTGCCGAGGCGGTCGTTGCCGGCCGGCGGGCCTTCAAGGCGGGCCGGGCCCACATCGGCCTGAAGGCCGTCGCCAGCAGCCCCGTCGAGGGTCTTCCCGTATAGCCCGCCGGCCGCGGACGCTTGCGGATGTGGGCGAGCGCGGCCTCCTGCGGTCGATCGGTCGTTACCTGGATCCGCCGTCACGTGGGTTGCTGGTTGCGGCGCCAGCCGATGATGCCGCGGTGTGGCGCGGCGATCCCTTCGTGGTCGCGACCACCGACACCATGGTCGAGGAGATCGATTTTCGCCTGCAATGGCCCGGCTTTGATTTCCGCACCCTCGGCCGGCGGCTGGTCTCGATCAACCTCAGCGACCTGGCGGCGATGGGCGCGGAGCCGCGCTATGCGCTTATCGCATTGACGCTGCGCGGCACCTTGCCCGTTGCCGACGTCCGGCGTCTCTACCTAGGTGTCGCCGAACAAGCGCGACGCTTCAGCTGCGCGATCGCCGGCGGAGACCTGAGCGGGACTTTGGGCCTGCTCACCCTCACGGCGACGCTGATCGGCCGGCTCGACTCGGCGCGGTCGATGCTCAGGCGGCAAGGCGCACGGCCCGGCTGGCTCCTCGCCGTCACGGGCGCCCTGGGTGGCGCCGCCGCCGGTCTGCGGCTCCTCGAATCCGGGCGCGGGCCCGAGACCCGCGACGAGCGTGCCTGGGTCTCGGCCCAGCTCGATCCGACGCCCCGCGTCGTCGCCGGCCGCGTCCTCGTCGAGTCGGGCATCCGGGTTGGCGGTGACATCAGCGACGGCCTCTACCGTGAGGTCGAGCGATTGGTCGAGGGCGCGCGGCTGGGGGCGACCATCGACGTCACGCGGCTCCCACTGGCGCGAGGCCTGCGTCCGAAGGAATGGGGGCTGGCCGTCAAAGATTCGGAGGACTTCGAACTGATCTGCGCGGCCCCGTCCGCTCGCATCGCCGCCGCCAGGCGCGTCCTCGAGCGGATCGACCTCCCCTTGACGGTCGTCGGCGAGATCGAAGCCAGGCCGGGCATTCGGCTTCGCAACGGCACGCGTCTCGAAAGCGTCGAAGGAGCCGGCTACGAGCACTTTCGTTGAGACGGGATCGGTGGAGGAGACCCGCGAGCTCGGCCGCCGCCTCGGACAGGTGCTCGAGGCGGGAGACGTCATCGCCCTCGAAGGCGACCTCGGTGCGGGAAAGACCGAACTGGTGAAGGGGATCGCGGAGGCGCTCGGCGTCACGAGCGGCGTGCATAGTCCGACCTTCGTCTTGCACCACCGCTACCAGGGCCGTCTGCCCATCGAGCATTACGACCTCTATCGTCTGGAGGGGATGGCCTGGGTGGACACGGGTCTCGACGAACCGGCGCCGGACGCGGTGACCGTCATCGAGTGGCCGGATCGCGCCGACGTGCTCGACGACTGGGCGACGGTCCGTATCCGGTTGAACAGCACGGCGGAGACGCGGCGCCGGCTCACCCTGGTGCGCGGGCCCGACCGGATTTTGACGGTCTTCAAACATGCGCCTGGCGATTGACACGTCCGGCGTCGACCAGTCGCTGGTCGTTCTCGACGGCCGCCGGCTGCTCGCGGCCGACGACTGGGTGAGGGATCGAGCGGATCCGCCGGTGCTGGTCCGCCTGGACGCCGTTGTGAGACGGGCCGGCGGCACGCCTGACGACCTCGACGCGGTGGTGGCAGCGCGTGGCCCGGGGTCGTTCACGGGCCTGCGAGTCGGCCTCTCGCTGGCGGCCGGGCTGGCGTACGCCCGGCATATCCCGCTGTACGTCGCCGATAGCCTGCCCATCCTCGCCCGCCGAGCCACCGGCGATCCGGCCAGCGTGGCGCTGCGCGACGCGGGCCGGCGTGAGGTCTATGCCTGGCGCGAAGGGGAGGCGGCCCGGCGCCTGCCTGTGGATGAGCTTGCTGGCTGGTTGCCCGCCGCCGCCCGGGTCATGGTCGAGCCCGCCGGCAGCCTGGCTGGCTGGGTCCCGGGCCTGGCTCATCTCGAGGTGCCCCCGGCTGAACGGCGGCCCCTGAGCGCGGCGCTGCTGGACTCCGCCAATTGGACCTTCGATTCTCAAAAACCGCTGCGATATGATGAGGTGCAGGCGCTCTACGTTCAGCCCGCGGCCGCGGAGGAGCGCAGAAGGAAGGCCCCATGATGCAGTTGAAGTCCCGAACGCTCGTCGACGCCATGCGCGAGGAGGACATCCCCGAGGTGCAGGCGATCGAGCGTCAGATCTTTCCGACCCCCTGGCCGCGCAATGCTTACTATCGCGAGCTCCATCACAATCGCTCGGCCTACTATCTCGTGTTGCGCCGCGACGAGGAGATCGTCGGCTATGCGGGTCTCTGGAAGATGAGCGACGAGGCGCATATCACCACCGTCGGCGTGCGCGCCAATCAGCAGGGCAAGGGGTACGGCCATGCCCTGATGGCGGCGCTGATCCAGCGCGCCTATCAATTGGGCTCGCGCTGGCTCACCCTCGAGGTGCGGCCGTCCAACGACGTCGCCGTCCGCCTCTACGAGAAGTTCGGCTTCAAGGTCATCGGTCGCCGCCGTGGCTATTACACCGACAACAACGAGGATGCCATCGTGATGTGGTCGGACTCCATCCAAGCGCCCGGTTTCAAGAAGCGGTTCAACGAGATTCTGCAAACGCTCGAGATCGAAGGGCTCGACACCAGCACACCGCAGTAGCGCTCACGAACCGGCGCGTCCTGGCGATCGAGACCTCCTGTGATGAAACCGCCGCGGCGGTCATCGCCAGCGGGCCGCGGCTGCTCTCGAATGTCGTTCGTTCGCAGGATGCCCTGCATGCGCCCTTTGGCGGTGTCGTGCCGGAAATCGCGGCACGCGCGCACCTCCAGACGCTGGTCCCGGTGATCGAGCGAGCGTTAGAGAACGCGGCTACCCGCTGGGAGCAGATCGACGCCGTCGCGGTGACCAAAGGCCCTGGGCTGATTGGCTGCCTGCTGGTCGGCGTCAACCTCGCCCAGGCGATTGCCTGGGCCCGCAAGCTGCCGGTGATCGGCGTCAGCCATCTCGCCGCCCACGTCTTCGCCGCGCAGCTCGAGGAGCCCGAGGTCCGCCCCCCCGTACTCGGGCTGGTGGTCTCCGGAGGTCACAGTGACCTGATCCGCTGGCAGGAGGACGGCAACATCACCGTGATCGGTCGGACGATCGATGACGCGGCCGGTGAGGCCTTCGACAAGGGCGCGCGCATTCTCGGCCTGCCGTTCCCAGGCGGTCCGGCGATCGACAAGTTGGCGGCCGACGGTGATCCCAGCGCCGTCCGATTCCCGCGACCCCGCGCTCCCGGCCTCGACTTCAGCTTCAGCGGCGTCAAGACCGCGCTGCTCTACGAGGTCCGTAAACGGACGTCGATCTCCGACCAGGACCGCGCCGATCTGGCCGCCAGCTACCAGGAGGCGATCGTCGATGCTCTCCTCCAGCGCGTCGAGGCCGCCCAGGCCGCCGACCCTGCGCCGACCATCGTGCTGGGCGGGGGCGTCGCGCGCAACCGCCGGCTCCGGCAGGCCGCGCAGGCGCGTCTGGGGAAGACTGCTCGTCTCGTCATCCCCGCGCCGGAGCTCTGCACCGACAACGCGGCGATGATCGGCGCCGCGGCATTGATCGAGTGGGACCGGAGAGGACCCGATCCCGCGCCCTTCGACGCCGACCCAGGCCTCGGCTTTACGTAACCTGCGTTGACGCCGAAGCGTTGTCGTGGTATCGAATAGATCGCGTCCACCGAACAGGAGGGATACCCATGCGCTTACGCCTTGCCGCGATTTCGGTCGCCTTGCTCGCCGTCGTTGCCGGCGCCATGCCGGCGGCGGCATCATCCAATCAGCAGACGGAACCCGGGAAATACTATCTCTCGCTTGGCGACTCGCTGGCGTTCGGATTCCAACAGGCGACCTTCAACAGGATCTACCCAAATGAGCGCCCCGACGCCTTTCACACCGGATACACGAATGATTTCGCCCGGTTGCTGAAGTCCGCGAGGCCGGGCATCAAGACGGTCAACTATGGATGCCCGGGTGAGACGACGGTTTCGTTTATCAATGGGCCCTGTCCCTATCCCTTTGCCCTCCACAACGCCTACACGCAACCTTCGCAACTCGCAACGGCTTTGGCTTTTTTGGGGTCCCATCCCAACCGAGTAAGCCCGATCACGATCGACCTGGGATCGAACGACGCAACCCACGACTTGATCGAGGCATGCCCCGACCCGAACACCTTCGTGGCGTGCGTCACGGCGCGTTTGCCCGCTCTGCTCAATAAGGTCGGCACCAATCTCGCCACGATTGTCGCGACGCTTCATGCCGCATCGCCGACGAGCGAGATCATCGTTCTCGATCTCTACAATCCCCTGGCGGTGTCGATTCCCGCGTCCGATCAATTCGCCACCTTTATCGACAATACGATCAAGCTCGCCGCGACGTCCCAGGGTGCGCGGGTGGCCGATGTGTTCCCCGTCTTCAATCCCAGCGGGCCGGCGGAGGTTCCTACCCTGTGCCTGCTGACCGCCATCTGCACATCGCTCCATGACACACACCCGACCAACGCCGGCTATGCCGCAATGGCGCTGACGCTGTGGCAGGCCTCTGGCTACACCCGCGAGGACGACGACTAACCGCAGCAGGGGGTCCGGCCAGCGCCGGGCCCCTTGAAGGGCCTCGCCAAAGCGAGTATCATTAGCACTCGGGCTCACTGAGTGCTAATGTACTGTCACCATCTAAGGAGGGTTTCATGAAGCTACGTCCACTGGGCGATCGCGTCGTAATCAAGCCCGTCGAGCGGGAAGAGAAGACCAAGAGCGGGATCGTGCTGCCCGACACCGCCAAGGAGAAGCCGCAGGAAGGCCTGGTCGAGGCCGTCGGCAACGGCCGCTTCATCGAGACGACCGGCAAGCGCGAGCCGCTGGACGTCAAAGTCGGCGACCGCGTGGTCTACGCCAAGTACGCCGGCAGCGAGATCAAGCTCGACGAGACCGAGTACCTGATCCTCTCCGAGAAGGACATTCTGGCCGTCGTCGCCAACGGCAAGAGCTAACCCACTCGACCATGAACGGCCAGCCTTCGGGCTGGCCTTTTCTATTTCCCTTCCTTCGCTCGGGGGATCATGGGCAACGCCAGCATTGCCTCGGTCACCTGGGCGTACTGCTCCTGGCTGCGCCAGTCGTAGTGCGGGTTGCGCCAGCGGACGTAGCCTCGGTAGTCGACGAGGAACAGTGATCGCTGGGCCACGCCGCGCTCCTCGTTGAGGACGCCGTAGCGGCGGGCGACAGACTTGTCCCAATCCGCGAGGATGGGAAACGGGAGGTCGCCCAGGCTCTTCGCATAGGCCTTATGCGCCCAGATGTGATCCACGCTGAGCCCGAGTATTTCGGTCTCGGCCTTCACGAACTGCGGGTAATCACCTCGCAAGGAGCTGAGCTCATTCGTTCAACCGGGGCTGAAGTCGAAAACGTAGAAGGCCAGCAGCACATGCTTCTTGCCTTTGAACGAGGAGAGGGCAACCGGATCCCCGTCGGGCGTCCCCGGCAGGGTGAAATCGGGTGCCAGGTCTCCGACGCCGGGCATGGTCGGCGTGGCGATCGACATCGACTTATTGTAGTTCGGTGGTTTTTCGCGATCGGGTCGATGCTGGCGAGCAGCTGGCGGCAGCGCTGCAGCGCTACCGTGACCAGGGACGCACGGTCGTCCTTGGCATTCCACGCGGCGGCACGGTCGTGGCAAAGGCGATCGCAGTCGATCTCCATCTACCGCTCGGGATCTGCCCGGTTCGAAAGCTTGGCGCGCCCGGCAATCCCGAGCTCGCCATCGGTGCCGTCGACGATGATGCGGTACTCGTCTTCGATCGCCGGCTGAGCCAGCACCTCGGGCTCACCGAGGACGACCTCTTCCAGGCGGCTGCTCACCAGCGCGAGGAACTGCGCGCCTGGCTGGCGGCGCTGGGCGCGGGGGCGATGCCGTCGCTCGAGGGCCGAACCGTGATTCTGACCGACGATGGCGTTGCCACCGGGTACACGGCGCAGGCAGGTATTCAGACGGTTCGCCGCCGTGGCGCTCAGCGGGTGGTGCTGGCAGCCCCGGTCGCGCCGCCGGATACCGCCGCCTGGCTCGATCCGCTGGTCGATGAATTCGTCTGTTTGGCGACTCCGGAGCCGTTCTACGCGGTCGGGAACTTCTTCGAGGAATGGCCACAGGTCACCGACGACGAGGTTAGAGCACTGCTGCTGGCCGGTAACACGTTGTAGCGGGGGTTTTACACGGGCAAGGACAGCCTCCCATCGCCGGTTACAGCGGTGTGAAGCTCTTCGCCAAGGGCAAAGGGGAGCCGGCTGCCCGGTCCAAAGCCCCGGCGTTCAGCCCCATCGATCGTGTTGGGCTGCTCGGACTCCTCGATCAGGTGGTCAACAACAGCCAATCTGGCGTCCTGGAGCTCCGAGAGCCTCGTGGGGAGTGGGTCTATGCCTTTCAGTCCGGTGCGCTGACACATGCCCGCGGGGGCCGTGTCCGTGGCGCCCGTCAGGCCTTCGATCTCCTCTGGGAGTTCCAGAGCGGCGAGTTCACCTTTACGCCGGGCGTCAATCCCACCCTCGCTGGCAACCTCTATATCGATAAGGGCCGCCTGCTGGACCTGCTCCGACGCAGTCAGGCGGTGCTGCAGGGCCCCTCGGCTCCCTACATCCCGCCCGATCAGCAGCGGCCGATCGCGCCCGTCTACCGGACCTACTCGCAGCCGGTGCCAGGCCAGGTGCCACCGTGGCCACAGCAGGGGCCGCCACCGGGCCAGTATCCTGGCGCACCTGCCCAGGGAGCCCCTCAGGGCTGGCCGCCGGCTCCGCAGCCCGGAATGCCGCAAGCTCCCTCGTGGGGCGCTGGCGGCTACCCCCAGCAACCCGGTTATCCCGCCGCCCCCTATCAGCAGGGCGCCCAATACCCGGGCGCGCAGCCACAGGGCCAGCCGTACCCTCAGCAGCAGGGGTATCCCGGCCAGCCCCAGCCTGGCTACCCGGCCTATCCCCAGCAGGGGATGCCTCAACAGCAGCAAATGCCGCAGCAGGGGATGCCCCAGCAGCAAATGCCGCAGCAGCCGATGCCGCAGCAGCCAATGCCCCAGCAAGCGATGTCGCCACAGGGGATGCCGCTGCCAATGATGCCGCCCGTAGGGCCTCCACCGCCGGCTGCGCCCGCGGCGCCGACTCGGCCGCTGACGCCGCAGAGCTTTTCGGTGCCGCCGATGGCAATTCCCAAGAAACGAGACGCCATCCCCTCGTACCAGCCGCCGGCCGCGCCGATGCCGGCGCCGGCCGCTCCCGAGCCTGCCAAGACGGCCCCCAAGGACGACCTGGCGTCATTGCGCGCCAGCCTGGTCGCGCAAGCGCCGGCTGTGGCGCCCGCGCCGAGCGCGCCGACCTGGGGTGTCCGAACAGGTGATGGTACCGTGGCTCCACCGCCGGCCGCCGCCGGCCCAAAACGCAAGGGCAAGGATAAGACCGCCAAGACGAAGGGCGATTCGAAGCTCATGGCGAGCATCAATGTGCAACTGATCACGTTCCTGCTCTGGGCGTGCGAGCGTAAGTACTCGCCGGACGACCACTGGACGCTGAAGGACGCATTCGAGGTCTCGACGATGGAACTGCGCGATCAGTTCATCAGCACCTTCTCGGAGTCGTTCAAGGCGTCCAGGCAAAAGAGGAACGCCGAGGACGACGACGACACGGACAACATGGCCGCCGGCCGGATGCGCGGTCGCGGCCGCCGCCACTAGCGCGTCCGCCGCGCCGCCCTTTCGCGCGTTTTCGTTTCTGCGCTAACTGTGCCCGGTAGACTTGACTGCGTATTGACTGTGTCTTCTTCGCCTGCCGCGGAGCGGGCGATCGATCTCTTAGCCGGGCTGAACCCTCCGCAACGGGCGGCCGTGACCGCCGACGACGGGCCGCTGCTGATCTTCGCCGGCGCGGGTAGCGGCAAGACCCGCGTGCTCACCCACCGGATCGCCTGGCTGATCCAGCAGGGCCGCGCCGAGCCGGGCGAGATCCTGGCCGTCACGTTTACCAACAAGGCGGCGCGCGAGATGCGCAGCCGGGTCGAGAATCTTCTGAGTCTGGCGGCGGGCGCGATCTGGATGGGAACGTTTCATGCCATCGGCGTTCGGATCCTGCGGCGCGACGGGAGCGCCGATGGAATCGATCGCCATTTCGTCATCTACGACGAGGGCGATCGGCTGTCCGTCGTCAAGCGGGTCATGAACGAGCTGCGTCTCGATGAGAAGCGCTATCCGCCGGGTGGAATGGTGGCGCTGATCTCCCGCGCCAAAGACGAGGTCATCAACGGGGAGGACCAGTTGAAGGCGGCCGGCACCCACAACGAGGAGCTGGCGGCGCGGATCCGGCTCCGCTATGACGCCTTCCTCGAACTGAACAACGCGCTCGACTTCGACGATCTGCTGATGCGAACGGTTTGGCTGTTCGATCGGCACCCGGAGGTGCTCGAGAAGTACCAGAAGCGCTTCAAGTACGTGATGGTCGATGAGTACCAGGACACCAACCGGGCGCAGTACTTGATGGTCCGGCATCTCGCCGGTAAGCACCACAATCTCGCCGTCGTGGGGGACGATGACCAGTCGATCTACAAGTTCCGCGGCGCCGACGTGCGCAACATCCTGTCCTTCGAGCACGACTACCCGGATGCGCAGATCGTCAAGCTGGAACAGAATTATCGATCGACGCAGGTCATTCTCGACGCCGCCTACCACGTCATCAAGGCCAATCCCAACCGGGCTGCGAAGCGGCTTTGGACCGAGCGGCCGGGCGGGGCGAAGCTCGTCGTGGCGCAGACCTACGACGAACAGGAGGAGGCGCAGGCGGTCGCGCGCGAGGCGTTACGCCTGGTGGCGGAAGGCGACCACCGCCTTGGTGACATCGCCGTGCTCTATCGCACCAACGCGCAGTCCCGCGCGCTGGAAGAGGTCCTGCTCCGTCGGGGCGTGCCCTACCGGCTCATCGGCGGCCTCCGCTTCTACGAGCGGCGCGAGGTCAAGGATGTGATGGCCTACCTGCGCCTGATCGCCAACCCGCAGGATACGCTCAGCTTCTCGCGGATCATCAACGTTCCGCGCCGAAAACTCGGCGAGAAATCGCTGGCGCAGCTTGGCTACTGGGCCGACGCCCATGGCACGACGGCATGGGACGCGCTCACTCGCCTCGACGAGATGTCGGAGCTGGCCCCGGCCGCTCGCGGCGCCCTGGCCGATTTTCGCGACCTCATCGACGAGGTTCGCGCCGCCTCGCAGGAGCGCCGGCTCGTGGAGACGATTGACCTTCTGCTGCTGCGGACCGGGTACGAGCGGTATGTCAAAGAGACCAGAACCGACGGCGACGAGCGCTGGGCGAACGTCCTCGAGCTGCGAGGGCTGGCCTCGGAGTACGACGGGCTGCCCCCCGGCGAGGGATTGCAGGCGTTCCTCGAGGAGACCGCGCTGATGAGTGACGTCGACACGATGGACGAACGCGCGCAGGGCATGACCCTGATCACGCTGCACATGGTCAAAGGCCTCGAGTTTCCGGTGGTATTCATGCTGGGCATGGAAGAGGGGCTCTTCCCCCACAGTCGGAGCCTCGACTCGCCCGAAGAACTCGAAGAAGAGCGGCGCCTGGCGTATGTCGGGATGACCCGGGCGAAGGACCGCCTCTACCTGTTTCACGCCTTCCGGCGACATCTGTTCGGCAGCGCCAACCTGAACCTGCCGTCCCGCTTTCTCAAGGACATACCGCCGAACCTGGTCGACGGATCGGCGGGCATTCCGCAAGGCGTTCCCGAGCGCGGGATGGCACCGGCCCGCGCTATCGAGGCAGCGCGTCCATCGGCGCCGGTCGAGCTTGTGCAGCGCTACCAGCCGGGCGACCAGGTCGAGCACCGCTCGTGGGGCCGCGGCACCGTGCTGAAGAGCACGATGACCCGCACCGATGAGGAGATCATCGTGAAGTTCGACCGGGTCGGCATGAAGATCCTCGCGGTCAGCCTGGCGCCCATCGTCAAAGTGTGAGCAAGCCGCAGCAAACGCCTCAAACGCTGGCATCGCACGTTCCGCGCGGCTCGCGTGGGCCGGCGGGCCCGGAGCAGGCGCGGGCCCGCGCGCTGGAGCTGCGCAGACTCATCGAGCGCGCGAACCGGCAGTACTACGAGCTCGACCAGCCCGAGATCACTGATGCGGAGTACGACGCACTGTTCCGCGAGCTCGTCGAGTTGGAAACGCAGTACCCGGAACTGATCACGCCGGACTCACCCACGCAGCGGGTCGGAGGGCCGCCTTCGGACGCCTTTGCGAAGGTCACGCACCGGACGCCGATGCTCAGTCTTTCCAACGCGTTCGACCGCGATGAGGTGCGGGAGTTCGACAAGCGAGTTAGCCGAGCGCTAGGCGACGTCAAGGTCGAGTACGTCACCGAGCTGAAGATCGATGGGCTGGCGATGAGCCTGCTGTACGAGGACGGCCGCTACAAGATCGGGGCCACCCGCGGCGACGGCTACGTCGGCGAGGACGTGACGCCGAACGTCAAGACGATTTCCAGCGTTCCGCTTTCGGTGACGATCCCGGCCGAGTTTCCCAAGGCGTTCGAAGTTCGTGGCGAGGTGTACATGCCGAAGCGGAGCTTTCAACGGCTCAACGCCGAGCTGGCCGCTGAAGGCAAGCCCCTCTTCGCCAACCCACGCAATGCCGCCGCCGGAGCCGTCCGCCAGCTCGATCCGCGCATCACGGCCCGCCGCCGCCTCGACACCTTCATCTACGCGCTTGACCCGCCCGGCGGGGCCGAGAGCCAGGAGCAGATCTTGATGCGCCTCGCGGAGATGGGCTTCCACGTCAACGAGAACCGCCGGCTCCATGCCGATATCGACGCGGTGATCGCCTTTCTCGACGAGTGGCAGGAGAAACGAGACGGGCTCGATTACGAGATCGACGGGATCGTGATCAAGGTCAACGACCTCGGCCAGCAGGCGGAGCTCGGCTTCGTTTCGCGCAGCCCTCGTTGGGCCCTCGCTTTTAAGTTTCCGCCGGAGCAGGCGCAGACCGTCGTCGAGGAGATCAAGGTGTACGTCGGACGAACCGGCGCAATTACGCCGGTCGCCTGGTTGACGCCTGTCCAGATCGGAGGGGTCACGGTCAGCCGCGCGACCTTACACAACGAGGACGAGGTGGCGCGCAAAGACGTGCGGCCGGGCGACCAGGTCATCATCCAGCGCGCCGGCGACGTCATCCCCGAAGTCGTCCGCGTGCTGAAGGAGAAGCGCGCCAAGTCGAGCCGGCCGTGGCACATGCCGAAGAAATGCCCCGAATGCGGCACGGACCTAGTGCGCGAGCCCGGTGAGGCTGCCACGCGCTGTATCAATCCAACGTGCCCCGCCCAGGTCCTGGAACACCTACGGCACTTCGTCGGCTCGCTCGACATCGAGGGCCTGGGCTACGCCACCCTCCAGCAACTGATCGATCGGAAGCTGGTTAAGGACCCCGCCGACCTCTATCACCTGACGAAGGAGCAGTTGCTCACCCTCGACGGATTTGCCGACAAGTCGGCGCAAAACCTCCTCGACCGGATCGCCGCCGGCAAATCGACGACATTGCTCCGGTTTCTCGCTGCGCTCGGCATCGCCCATGTCGGCTGGACGATGGCCGGCTTGCTGGGCGACCACTTTGGAACCCTGGACCGCCTGCGGTCCGCCAGCATCGAGGACCTTCGGGCGATCGGCGGCGTCGGCCCGACCGTTGCGGAAGACGTCCACCAATACTTTCAGCGGCCCGAGTCTCGGCGGTTGCTCGAGCGGCTGCTCGCGGCGGGCATCCAAATCAAGAAACCCGAACGGCGCGAGGGCCCGCTCACCGGCAAGACCTTTGTCCTGACCGGCACGCTGAGCTCGTTGACCCGAGGGCAGGCTGAGGAGCGGATCAAGGGCCTGGGGGGAGCAATCGGGCCGAGCGTGTCGAAGAAGACCGACTACCTGGTCGTTGGCGCCGACCCCGGTTCGAAGCTGGAGAAGGCACAACGGCTCAAGATTCCCATCCTCGACGAGGCGGCCTTCCTCGAGCTCCTCGGGAACGTCTCCTGACAACCTAGGCACGGTCACTCGGGGATACAGGGGATCGCAGATAACGCTGGGTGAACGCTATCAGAATTTGTAACGACTCGTGACAGGTCCTTAACCTTTCTTTCGCGGGGCGCGACGCATATTGCGGGCATGTCGATCCCGCCCGTCCTGGCGGTGCCCGGCGGTCGCGCCGTCGGTCGCCTAAAGAAGATCGGCGCCCGTGGTCTGGTCGCCTTGCTGGCGGCCACCATCATCATGGTGGTTTCGGTCCTCGGAGCCCTCTTGCCCGATGCCACCCTGCCCCTCACCTGGTACGTGCCGGTGCTCGACAGCGCCATGGTGGTCATGCTCGCCGTCGTCCTCCTTCTCTCGTCGACCGACGTGGTGATCCGCCGCCATGGCCGGTCGCTTCCCCTGGCGTTCGTCAGCATCGTGCTCGGCGTGTTGTGGCTGCAGCACATGCTGACCTTCCCGGGTGTCGCTCCGTTCATGATGCCGTTCGTGACCAACCAGACAGCGCCCGTCCTCTTTCACGTCGCGCACATCGGCACACCGGTGCTCTTCGCCTGGATCCTCTTCCACCGGGCCGGTCCGCTGGCCGAACCGCGGCGGTCATTGGTCAGGGCCGTTGCCCTGGCGTTGGGTGTGAGTCTCGCGGCCGTCGCCGTCACAGCCGGTCTCGCTCCCATCCTGCCTCCGCTGATCGTCGACGGCCGCTTCACCGGATTCAACACCCTGCTTCAGGGCGGCCCGTTTCTCGCCATCGCCTTTGTCGCCCTCGCTTATCGCCGCGCGCGTGGCCCGGACCGCCGCATCGCGACGAGTGTGATCGCCGGTTTGATCTTCGTCTGCATCGAGACCATGGTCTTCATGTTCATGCAGGCTCGGTACGACGGATTCTGGTACGTCGGGCATGCCTTGACGGTGCTTCCCTGCGCCGCCCTCCTGGTGGGCACGGTCGGTCTCTATAACGCCGCCCGCCAGGACGCCGAGGTCCAACTGCGGGTCGTGGAACAGCTCAAGGTGTCGCAGCAACGGCTTCAGGTCATCATCGACACGTCACCAAGTGCCGTGATCACGGCGGACGAAAGCGGCCTCATCACCGGCTGGAACCGGAAGGCGGAACAGATCTTCGGGTGGTCGCACGATGAAGCCATGGGACGGACCATGACGGGCACGATCATTGCGCGTCGTTATCGGGAGGCCCACCAGCGGGGGCTGGCACGGTTCATTGAAACCGGCGACGGCCGGCTGGTCGGCAAGACGGTCGAGCTGGCGGGGCTGCACCGGGACGGCCATGAATTTCCCGTCGAGATCTCGGTCGCGGCGACGTCGCGTTCCGGCGCGAACGTGGCCTTCGTTGCGTTCGTCAGCGATGTCAGCCAGCGACGCATGGCCGAGCGCCTGCGCGGCGTGCAGTTTGCCGTCACCCGGCCGCTGGCCAACGCCGCAACCTGGGCGGAGGCGGCACCCCAAGTTCTGCAGGGCATCTGCGAGACGCTGGGCTGGACGGTCGGCGAGTTCTGGGCGGTGGATCGGGAGGCGAATGTCCTGCGCTTGGAGTTTGGGTGGTACCGGCCGACCAAGGATGTCGCGGCGTTCGAAGCCGCCAGCCGCGAGTTAACGTTCGCCCGCGGGGCCGGACTGGTCGGTCGAGTGTGGGCGACCGGCCGTGCCACGTCGATCGAGGATGTCGCCGGCGACCGCGTTTCGCCGCGCACTTCGGCGGCGCTGAGCGCCGGGCTGCACGCCAAGTTCGCCTTTGCGGTCACGAATGGGCGGAAGGTCACCGGCGTCATTGCCCTCTTCAGCAACGAGCGGCACTCACTGGACCGCCCTACCATCCGGGTGATGGCCGACATCGGCAGCCAGATCGGCCACTTCATCGAGCGGCGTCGGGCCGAGGAGGAATTGCGACGCAGCGGCGACCGGATCCGCGCGATTCTAGACAACGTTGCCGACGGCATCATCACCATCGACGAGCGCCTGGTCATCCGCTCCTATAACCCGGCGGCGGAGCGGCTCTTTGGCTACGCCCCGGAAGAGGTGATCGGAAAGGAGTTCGCGCGTCTGATCGCCGATGCGTGCCGCGGAGAAATCAAGCCGCAGCTTCGCGCCTACTTGCGCCCGCACAAGCGCGAGGTGATGATGGGCCGCCACGAGACGTCGGGCCTCCGGAAGGATGGCATCGCTTTCCCAATGGAGTTCAACGTCGGCCGGCTCGGCCCGCAGCGGTTGGTGATCGGGAGCCTGCGCGACTTCTCGGAGCGCAAGGCGGAGACGGAGGCGCTGCAGTACCGCGCGCTGCACGATCCCTTGACGGGCCTGCCTAATCGGACGTTTCTCCGCGAGCGGCTCGAGGAGACGATTCGCGCCGGTGAGCGTGAGATGAAACCGTGTGCGGTCTTGCTGATGGACCTTGATGGGTTTAAGAGCGTGAACGACAGCCTCGGACACGAGGCAGGCGACCGGCTGCTGCAGCAGGTTGGTCAGCGGATGCGTGGCGTGCTCCGCAGGGCGGACACCATCGCCCGCTATGGTGGCGACGAGTTTGCTGTCGTGCCGTGGGGCGCGACCGATGTTACCCGTGCGGTACTGATCGCGGAAAAGATCCTGCAGGCGGTCGACAACCCCTTTACCATCGACGACCAGCCCATCACCGTCCCTATGAGCATCGGGATTGCAATCTTCCCGCAGCACGCCGACGATGCCGACGCCCTGACGCGCCGGGCGGATGTCGCGATGTACGCGGCCAAGCGCGCCCGGAGCGGTTTCAGCGTTTACTCGGCCGACCAGGAGGGCGGTGAAAACGGCGGACGCGTGCCGCTGATTGGCAAGCTGCGCTACGCCATCGACCAGTTCGAGCTCGTGCTTCACTACCAGCCCATCGTGTCAGCGACGGACGGGCTTCCCATCAAGGTGGAGGCGCTGGTTCGCTGGGGCCATCCCAGCCACGGGTTGCTGCCACCCGATGACTTCATCCCCTCCGCGGAGCAGACCAACCTGATCAAGCCGCTGACCGCGTGGGTGCTCAACGAGGCCCTGGGCCAGGTTAATGCCTGGTCGAGAGCGGGCATCGACATCGGGGTGGCCGTGAATCTCTCGGCCCGAAACCTGCTCGACGAGGAGCTTCCCGATGCCGTGGCAGAATTGCTACGCACGTGGCAGGTGGCTCCCGAGATGCTCAGCCTCGAAATCACCGAGCGGTCGATCATCGCATCGACTGAGGCGGAGGAAACGCTGCAGCGACTGCACGCCATGGGCGTCGGGATCTCGGTCGATGACTTCGGCACCGGCTACTCGTCGCTGACCTACCTCAAGCGCCTGCCGGTACAGGAGATCAAAATCGACAAGTCCTTCGTCCTGGACATGGCGACAAACGGGGACGGCGCCGCCATCGTGCGCTCGACGATCGATCTCGGGCACAACCTGGGGATGAAAGTCGTGGCGGAGGGCGTCGAGGATGAGGAGACCGAGGCGCTGCTGCGCGAGTACGGCTGTGACTTCATCCAGGGCTTCCACATCGCCCGCCCAGCCGCGGCCGGCCTTCTTGGGCCGTGGCTACGGGCGCGTGCTGCCCTGAACGGCGCGCTCAGCGCCTAGTTCTTAGTACCCTCGGTTCAGGACAGTAGCGGGGTGCTGACCCTCAACCGACGAATTAACACGTACGCGATGCGGCACCCGTGGTGGTTCGCGGGCGCCGGCTTCTTGTTCATCGTCCTGCTTTCGTTCGTCATCTTGCTGGTGTTTCACCAATCGTTCTTCGTTGGTCTTTTTGGGGCGGGCGGCGCGGCGCTCGGGACGGCGGTGGCTTGGTCCAATCGGCGCAGGGGCCGGCCGATGCGACCCACCAGAAGCTGTCGATCGTCGCCGGCATGCTCGTCGGGTTTTACGTCCTCGGATTACTGCTCCAGGTGACCGGCTTGCTTCGGTAACCTATAGGTCTTGCCCGAACCCGAGTCTGAGCTTTCGTCCCGCGAGGTCGAGCACGTTGCCCGCCTGGCGCGACTGGGGATCACACCAGAAGAAGTCGTCCGCTACCGGGATCAGCTGCGCCACATCCTGACCGCGATCGACGCCCTGAAACGGGCCGATACCTCGAAGGTGCCGGCGACCGCGCACCCGCTCGAAGAGCGGAACGTGATGCGGGAGGACGTAAGGGAACCCTCGCTCCCGGCCGAGGCGGCGCTGAAAAATGCTCCCAGCCGCGAAGGCCCGTACTTTAAGGTCAAGGCGATCCAGGAATGACGCTCTTTCAGCGAACGATCCGCGAGCTGCACCAGATGCTGGTCGACCGAGAGATCTCGTCGGTCGAGCTGACCGAGTCGGTGCTCGGCCAGATCGCGGCAGTCGGCGAGAAGACGAAGGCCTACCTGGTCGTCACCCGCGACCTGGCGCTTCGCCAGGCGAAGGCGGCCGACGAGCGGCTACGCGCCAAACGCGATGTGAAGCCGCTCACCGGGATCCCGATCGCGCTGAAGGACGTCCTCTGCGTACAGGACGTCGTTTCCACCGCAGGGTCCAAGATCCTCAAAGGATTTTCGCCGCCCTACAGCGCGACCGTGGTCGAGCGTCTCGAGGCCGAAGGGGCCGTCTTTTTGGGCAAGACGAACTGCGACGAGTTCGCGATGGGCTCCTCGAACGAGAACTCGGGCTATTGGCCGGTGCACAATCCCTGGGCGCTCGACCGGGTCCCGGGCGGTTCGAGCGGCGGGTCGGCCGCGGCGGTCGCGTCCGGCGAAGCCATCGGGGGGCTCGGCAGCGACACCGGCGGCTCCATCCGGCAGCCGGCGGCGCTGACCGGCATCGTCGGCTTTAAGCCGACGTACGGGCGCGTCAGCCGCTACGGACTGATCGCGTTTGCCTCATCGCTCGATCAGATCGGCCCGATGACGCGCGACGTCGCCGACAGCGCCGTCCTGCTGCAGGCGATCGCTGGGCACGATCCTCGCGACTCCACCAGCTCGACGCGCCCGGTGCCCGATTACCTGGCGACCCTGCGCAATGGCGTCAAGGGCAAGCGCCTGGGGGTGCCGAAGGAATACTTCGTCGCCGGGATGGAGCCGGCGGTCGAGCAGGCGGTCCGCGACGCGATACGCCTCCTCGAGCAGCAGGGGGCGTCGATCGAGGAAGTCAGCCTGCCCCATAGCGACGTCGCCCTGCCCGCCTACTACGTCATCGCGCCGGCCGAGGCCAGCTCCAATCTTGCGCGCTACGACGGGGTCCGATACGGCTACCAGGCGGAAGGCGCGAAAAATCTGATCGAGGAGTACATGCTCACGCGTCAGCAGGGTTTCGGCCCCGAGGTCAAGCGCCGGATCGTGCTCGGCACCTACGCACTCAGCTCCGGCTACTACGACGCCTACTACCTGCAGGCCCAAAAGGTCCGCACCCTGATCATCGAGGACTTCAAAGCCGCCTTCCAGAAAGTCGACGCGCTGCTGGGGGCCACTTCCCCGACCGTCGCTTTCCCTCTGGGAGCGAAGACGCAGGATCCGGTGGCGATGTACCTCAACGACATCATTACGATCCCGGCGAACCTGGGAAACGTCTGCGGCATCTCGGTGCCGTGCGGCCTTGCCGACGGCCTGCCGATCGGCCTGCAGGTGATCGCGCCCGGATTCCGGGAAGAGGTCGCGCTGCAGGTCGCCTATGCCTTCGAGGCGGCGTCCGACTTCCGCAAGCTGCAGTCTCCACTGATGCGGTCGGCGGCCTGATGGCCGTAGCCACCCGATACGAAGTCGTCGTCGGCCTGGAGGTACACGCCCAGGTTCTGACCCAGAGCAAGATGTTTTGCGGCTGCTCGACCGACTACCTGACCACGCCGCCCAACGCGAACACCTGCCCGGTCTGCCTCGGGCTCCCCGGATCGCTCCCGGTGATCAACCGACGCGCGGTCGAGGCGACGATCCGCACCGCGCTCGCCTTGAACTGCGAGATTCCCGAATTTTCCAAGTTCGATCGCAAGAACTACTTCTATCCAGACCTGCCCAAGGGCTACCAGATCTCGCAATATGACCTGCCGTTCAGCCGCAACGGTCACCTCGACTTCGACGTGAAAGGCGAGGCGCGGCGCTGCGGCATCACCCGCGTCCACCTCGAGGAGGACACCGGCAAGCTGCAGCATGCCGGCGCGATTGAGGAGTCCCAGTCTTCGCTCGTCGACTTCAACCGCGCCGGGGTGCCCTTGATGGAGATCGTCTCGGAGCCCGATCTGCGCAGCGCCGACGAGGCGCGCGAGTACGTCATGCGCTTGCGCGCGATCCTGCAGTACATCGGGGTTAACAACGGCGACATGGAGTCAGGACAACTTCGCTGCGACGCGAACGTGTCGCTGCGGCCGGTCGGCCAGGCGGAGTTCGGTACCAAAGTCGAGGTCAAGAACATGAACTCCTTTCGGGCGATTCACCGCGCGATCGAGTACGAGATCGGTCGGCAAACCGAGGTGCTCGACACGGGGGGCCGCCTGGTCCAGGAGACGCGCGGCTGGAACGATGCCCGGGGACTGACGGTGTCGCAGCGCACCAAGGAGTTCGCCGAAGACTATCGGTACTTTCCAGAGCCGGACCTGCCGCCGCTCGAAGTCAGCCGCGAGTGGGTGGCGGAGATCCGGTCGAGCCTCCCCGAGCTGCCGGCGGCACGCCGGGAACGGTTCATCACCGCCTACGGCCTGACTCCCTACGATGCCTCGTTGCTGACCTCGTCGAAGCCGATGGCTGCCTACTTCGAGGAAACCGTCCGGCTGGGTGCTCCCGCGAAGGCGGTGGCGAACTGGATCCTCAGCGACTTCAGCCGGCTGCTCAATGCCGACCACAAAGAGATCGAGGAGGCGTCGGTCAAGCCCACCCATCTGCAGCAATTGATCGAGCTGATCGACTCGGGCGTCATCAGCGGCAAGATGGCGAAGGAGACCTTCGAGGTGATGTACCGCGCGCCCGACCCAGCGCCGGCGCTGACGGCATTGAAGGGCTCGAGCCAGATCAGCGGCGACGCCGAGCTGGAGGCCATCGCCGAGCAGGTCATCGCCGAAAATGCCAAGTCCGTCGCGGACTTCAAGGCGGGCAAGCAACAGGCCCTGAAGTTCCTCATCGGCCAGGGGATGAAGATCTCCAAAGGCCGGGCCAACCCGCAGCGGCTCGAGGCCTCGCTCCGAGAGAAGATCAAATAGTGCAACTGACGGTTGGCGAGCTCGCCCACGGCGGGGCGGCGGTGGCGCGCATCGATGGCCGCGTCGTGTTCGTCGAAGGGGCCATCCCCGGCGAGACGGTCGAGGCCGAGGTCACGCATCGGCGCAAGGACTTCTGGCGCGCCCAGGCCACCGCGGTGCTGGACCCCGCAGCCGCGCGCGTCGAGCCACCCTGTCCGTACTTCAAGGCGGGATGCGGCGGGTGTCAGCTGCAGTACCTCGCCTATCCTGAGCAGCTCGCCCAGAAACGCCAGGTGCTGCATCGCCAGCTCGAGCGTGCCCACCTGGAATTTCCGATCGATCGCATCGACGTCCTGGGGATGGATGATCCCTGGCGCTACCGGCTCCGCGGCGAGTTCCACGTCCTGCGTCGCGGCGGAGCGGTCAGCCTTGGCTTCTACCGCAAGCACACGTACCAGACGCTGCCGATCGACGCCTGCCTGATCCACGCCGAAGCGATCGAGCGGGCGCTCCCAGCATTCGCGCGTGCCGCGGAGGATCCGGCGGCGGCTCGGGTCACGGCCCTGCAGTTCACCTGGGCGCCCGGCACGAGCGATCTCCTCTGGGCGCCCTATCCACCGGGTACGGCCGATCCTGGATTCGGCACCCGGGCCGCGGGTTGGATTCCGGAGTTGAATCTCAACGACGATTCCATCGGCATGGACGATGCCGGCCGGCACTTTCGCGTGCGTCCTGAGGCGTTCGTCCAGGTCAACGCGCGGCAGCGCGACGTGCTCTACGAGCGCGCGGTCGCGTTTGCGCAGCTCAGTGGTCGCGAGCAGGTCGTCGACGCGTATGCAGGGATCGGGATGCTCACGGCTCGTCTCGCCGGTGATGCCGCGAATGTCATCGCGGTAGAAGAGAGTCCCTACGCAGTCCGGCTCGGTGAGCTCAACATGCAGCTCAACGCCTGTGGCAATGTCCGCTACCGCCGCGGCCGGGTGGAGGATATCGTGAGCCAGGTCGATGAGGCCGTCGACGTCGTGGTCCTCGATCCGCCACGCGCCGGTTGTGCCGAGGCCGCCGTCGAGGCGATGGCGAACTTGCGGGCCGAACGGATTGTCTACATCTCGTGTGATCCGTCGACGCTGGCGCGAGATGTCAATCGTTTTTGTGCCGCCGGACGCTATACCCTAGTGGAGGTGGCTTTCGTCGACATGTTTCCCCAGACCTTCCACATCGAGGCGGTCGTCAAGCTCGAACGGAACGCATGAGCTTCGTCCACCTTCACACGCACTCCGAATTCAGCTTGCTCGACGGCGCGAGCCGGATCTCGGAGATGGTCCGCCTCGCCGCGGAGACCGGAATGCCGGCGATCGCGCTCACTGATCACGGCGTGCTCTACGGTGCCGTCGATCTCTACCTGCAGGCCAAGGCAGCCGGCATCAACCCGATCATCGGCCAGGAGGCCTACGTCGCGACTCGCTCGCGCCACCAGAAGGAAGGTCGCGCCGACCGTGATCCTTATCACCTGATCCTGCTCGTCAAGGACCTGACCGGCTATCGAAACCTCATCAAGCTTTCCAGCCTGGCCCACCTCGAGGGGTATTACTACAAGCCCCGGATCGACAAAGCCCTCCTGGCCGAGCACACCGAGGGACTCATCGCGCTCTCGAGCTGCCTCGGCGGCGAGGTGGCCAGCCGGTTGCTCGAGGGTGACGAGGCAGGCGCGGAGCAGGCCGCCTTCGAATACCAGCGAATGTTCGGCGACGATTATTTCCTCGAGATCCAGGACCACGGCATGGAGGAGCAGGCCCGGGTCAACGAGGGGCTCGCCCGGTTGTCCCAGCGCACGGGGATCCCGCTGGTCGCAACCAATGACTCGCACTACACGCGACGGGACGACGCCGAGGCGCACGACATCCTCCTCTGCCTGCAGACGGGCACGGTCGTCTCGGATCAGAAACGTATGCGATTCCACAACGACGAGTTCTACCTCAAGACGCCCGCCGAGATGGCCGAGCGGTTCCGCGATTTCCCGGAGGCGGTGGCCAACACGGTGACGATCGCGGGGCGCTGCCATCTCGAGCTCGACACCAAGCCCCTGCTGCCTCGCTTCGAGGTCCCGGCCGGAGAGAATGCCGAAAGCTATCTGCGGCGGCTGGCGGAAGAAGGCCTCAAGACACGCTATCCCGAGATGGGCCAGGTCGTGCGTGATCGCTTCGAGACGGAGCTGTCCGTGATTCAGGAGATGGGCTACGCGCCCTACTTCCTCATCGTCAGCGACTTCATCGCTTACGCCCGGGCCAACGGTGTCGCGGTTGGACCCGGACGCGGATCGGCCGCGGGCAGCATCGTGTGTTACGGGCTTGGCATCACGACTCTCGATCCACTGCAGCACGGGCTGATCTTCGAGCGCTTCCTCAACCGCGAGCGGATCTCGATGCCCGATATCGACGTCGACTTTGACGACAGGAATCGCGATCGCGTCATCGAATACGTCGGCCAGAAGTATGGGCAGGATCACGTCGCCCAGATCATCACGTTCGGCACGATGAAGGCGCGCGCGGTCATTCGTGACGTGGGGCGTGCCCTTGACGTCCCGCTGCGCGAGGTCGACCACCTCGCGAAGTTGGTGCCGCCCACGCTCAACATGACGCTCGACAAGGCGATTCAGATGGTTCCAGAGCTGGCCCAGGCCGAGAAGGATCCGCTCTACGAGCGCCTGCTGAGGAACGCGCGGAAGCTCGAGGGCCTTGTCCGCCATGCCTCGACGCATGCGGCCGGCATCGTGATCACGCCGGAGCCGCTGCAGCAGTACGTGCCACTGCAAGCCAGCATCACCCGTGGCGAGAAGAACGGCCAGGAGAAACGGGCGGTGATGACGCAATACGAGATGAATGCCGTTCAGAAGATCGGGCTGCTGAAAATGGACTTCCTCGGGCTGCGCAACCTCTCGATCATCGAGGACACGCTGAAAAACCTGGAGGCGACACGACGGCTGAAACTGGACCTCGCACAGATCCCGTGGGATGATCCAGCGACCTTCCGGTTGCTGCAAGCCGGCGACACGAACGGTGTCTTCCAACTCGAGTCGGCCGGCCTCCGCCGCCTTCTGCAGGACATGCGACCGACTACCTTCGATGACATCACCGCCGCGAACGCACTCTTCCGCCCCGGACCGCTGGAGGGCGGCCTGGTCGACCAGTACGTGAAGCGCAAGCACGGCGAGGAGGAGATCGTCTACCTGCTACCGCAGCTCGAGCCGATTCTCAAAGAGACCTACGGCGTCATCGTCTACCAGGAGCAGGTCATGAACGTCGCCCGCCAGCTCGCCGGGTTCAGCCTGGGCGAGGCGGACGTGCTGCGCGGGGCAATGGGCAAGAAAAAGAAAGAAGAGATGGCGAAGATGCGCGCCAAGTTCATCGAGGGTGCGACCAACCGGGGGGTAGGCGAGTCGAAGGCCACCGAGATCTTCGACCTGATGGCCTACTTCGCCGGGTACGGTTTCCCGAAGGCGCACAGCGCCGCCTACGCGGTCATCTCGTACCAGACCGCGTATCTCAAGGCCAATTACCCCCTGGAGTACCTGGCGGCGCTGCTCAACAACGAAGCCGGCAACTACGACAAAGTCGCGGCCGCGGTCCTCGACTGCCACGCGCGGGACATCGAGGTTCTGCCGCCCGACGTCAACTGCTCCGAGGCCGGCTTCTCCGTCCAGGATGGAAAGATTCGCTACGGCCTGGCCGTGATCAAGAACGTGGGCACCCACGCGATCGAGCTGTTGCTCAACGAGCGGCGGGCGAACGGCTCCTTCAAGTCATTGCTTGATCTCTCCGTCCGCGTCGACCCGCGCGAAATGAACAAGCGTGTCCTCGAGAGCCTGATCCGCTCCGGCGCGACCGACAGCCTGGGTGAGCGTGGCCGTTTGCTGGCGAGCATCGATCGGGTCAGCGACCGCGCGGCACAGATCATCAGCGAACGGGAGAGCGGCCAGACGAACCTGTTCGGCATGCTACCCGACGCAGACGAGCTGGACGACCCGGCGGCCGGCCTGGTCTCGGCGATGCCGCCGATGCCCGACGAGGAGCGACTCAGGGGCGAGAAGGAGCTGCTCGGTCTGTATCTGTCGGATCATCCGTTGCGGCGCATCGAGCAGGAGCTGCACGCCAAGGTCGACACCTATGCCAACCAGGTCACGCCCGACATGGAGGACTACGAGGTGCGCATTGGCGGCGTCATCAAGGCGGTGCGGCCGATCGTGACCAAGACCGGGAAGCCGATGGCGTTCGTCCAGCTCGAGGACCTGACAGCCACGATTGAAGTCATCGTCTTCACCAGGCTGTTCGAGGAGAGCCGCGCGCTCTTACTTTCGGACAACATCGTGATTGTCCGCGGCAAGGTCGATGCGCGCAGCGCGGCCGGCGAGGACGAGGAGCGCGGCGAAGTCGCGAAAGTCATCGCGGACGAGATTCTCGCGTTTGATGACGCGGGTCACGAATTCTGGGTGCGCAACCAGGTCGTCCACCTCGATGTGCCGGCCGAGGCGACAGCGGATCAAATGGCGGCCCTCCAGGAGATCATCGGTCGTTGCGCCGGCCCGGACCGCGTCGTGCTGCACCTGCAACGCGCCGATCAGATCGTCGACATGGACCTCGGCGAAAAGTTCCGGGTGCAGGGTGGCGGGCTCGCCGGCGACCGTGCCCAACGCGAAATCGACGCGCTGTTTTCACGACCCGTCTGGCGTCTCGAGGTTATTCGGCGGCGCGCACCTGAGCGCCAGGTCAACGGCGGCCGGCAGCCGCGGACGCTCGTCGGCTCGGCGAGTTCTTAGCCGATCCCGAAGAAGCTGGCCAGGGTCGAGACCAGGACCAGGGCGGCCAGCAAAACGACGAAGGCCGCGATCGGCGCCCAATCGAACTCGCGCGGGCGTTTCGGAAACCACTGCCGGAACGGCCGGGCAAAGGGCTCGGTCGCCTGCATCACCATCTGCGTGATCGGATGCCAGGGATCCATCTGAAAGAACCCGAAGAACACGCGGATCAGCACCAGGATGATGCAGAAGATAAGGGCAGAGCGGACGATGACGAGCAGGGCGACCGCGATGTTCGCCGTGCCGATGAAGGCCTGCAAGGCATAGAGCAGAATGATGCCGACGAGGAAAGAGAGATCCAGCCCGCCGGCCGGGGGGATGACCCGGCGAAGCGGCGCCAGGTACCACTCGGTGGCCATGACGACGATCCGCCCGGCCTCGGTGTACAGCATCTGCGGGAACCAGGAGAAGATCGCGCGCACGATCAAGAGCAGGATCAGAATCTGGATCAGAATCTGGATCAAGCTGGCACCAGGAAACATCGAGGCCTAGTTTACGTTCTGCTCATAAACGCAGCCTAAGAATCAACGCCGGCGCCGGCGGGACAGCAGCTCGCCGGTGGGATCATCCGGGGGTTTCTTGGGCGGTCGGGGTTGCGCCGCCCTGGCGGCGCGGACGCCCTCGACGCGTTCCCGGAGCCGTGTCACGGTCGCCTCGGCGGGAACGGCGGGCGCCGGCGCTCGCTGCAGCGCTTTGCGCCAGGCCGGCATGTCTTCCAGCCGGAAGATGAGCCGCCGCAGGGCGACGTCGATCGGGAAGAGCAGGATCGCGAGCACGAGCAGGAGCTCGCTGATCGGCTGGGCGGCATGCACGCTCGGTACCGGGAGGCGGAATGCCTGCGAAACGTCCGAGAGCACGACGCCGCCCCCGGCCTGCGCGATCGCGGTCAGCGTAGCGACGTTGGTGCCAAGGTCTCGGTACTCGGGCGAATAGGGAACCACCAGCCCGCTCGTCGTCGTGTGTCGAACCACGCCGCCGGCCGACTCACTCACGTGGAGCAGGTAGCTGCCAACCTGGTCGGTGGGCAGGTCGCCCTCGAAGCGGCCTGGGCCGGTGGGCGACAGCGTCAGGCTGGCACCGGCGAGGTCGGGCGTGACGGCGTTGACCGTCACCGTGGCGCCGGAGGTCGTCGGCGCGGTCACCAGCAGGTGCGTGTGGTCGCCCTGGACCCGGGTCTCGATCTGCAGCGCGGGGTCGCCGGCCTGCGGCAGGCTCGCATGGACGATATCCCCGAAGAAGCGATTGGCGGACGGCCATTGCAGCAGGCCCGCCGTCCACCGGCCTTGCGCATCGCTGGTCCAGGCCAGCACCCGGCCCAGGCCGTACTGCCAGGTCGCCAGCAAGGGATCGCCCTGGGGACTCTTCAGCACGATGTCCGCGGCGGCCCGCGGCGTGGTCGCTACGTAGCCCGATATCGTCGGAAAACTGTCGAGGGGTACCCCGGGAATCACGTCCGCCAGCGACGCGAGCTGTGGCGCGATTTGTCCTTCGACGATCCAGGGCTTGAGGGCCTCGCGCGTCTCTTTCAAGAAGATCTGCGGCACGTCTTGCAGGCTGTTGCTCTGATAGAAGCGGCCGTGTCCCCAGCCGGCCATCGACTGCATCGCGGACGCATCGGTCGCGTTGGCCGCGATCGCGACGGTCGACACCGTGATTCCGCGGCTGTACATCGCGGTGATCGCGGATTGATAGTTGCGGTCGAAGGTGTCGCCATCGCCAAAGAGAATGACGTGCTTGATGGCCGCCTTCGTCTTGGTCAGCGCCTGGTCGGCCGCGCCCAGGTCGGGGGCGTAGCTCATCGGGTCGCCGAGGCCCAGCGCCTCGATCTTGCGCTTGACCGCGGCCTTGTCCGTCAGCGGGGCGAGCGGGATGACCATGCCCATCCCGCCGTCGGTGACGCCGACGCTGTCGCGCGGGGTGAGCTGGTCGACGACGGACTCGGCCGCCCCACGCAGAATCTGGTCACCCTGGCCACTCTCTGTTGATTCCAACACGAGGACGACCGCCACCGGCGGTTTCTGCATGTCCAGCGGGAGCTGGATCTGGACCGGAAGTGCCGTTTCCAACGTCGTGCCGGCATATCCGCCGGGACCGTAGCTCTCCGTGCCGCCGATGACGACCAGGCCCGTGCCAAGGTCGCGGACGGATGCCTGCAAGAGCGCCATGCCGTCGACGCCCAGGCTCGTCGCCGGAATGTTGACGAGGACCACGGCCTGGTAGGCGGCGAGGTCCGCGGCCGAGCGGGGCAACTGGTCAGGGGTGACGACCGCGGTGCCGATCCCCGTCGAATGCAGCGCCGCCTCGAGGCTGGCTGCCTCGCCCAGCGTGTTTTCGACGAGCAGGACGCGTGGCGGTCCGACCACCTGGATCAGCGCCTCGCCGAGATTGTTCTCGGCGTACGTATCGCGCACCGGATCGATCACGATTCGAACGGCGTGGAATCCGGGCTCGGCCGGCTTGACGGTCTGTTTGACCGTCGTCTCACCCACCGGGAGGTTGAGCTGCACCGTGTTGACCAGCGTGCGATCGAGGTACCAGCGGACGGTTGCCGGCGTGGCCGTGTTGCTGACGATCAGCGCCTGCGCATCGGCCTGCTGGCCCTGGGTCAGGGTACGCGGCGCGTCGAGGCGATCGACGTAGGCCTCGGCGCCGAGTGGCACCGGCAGCGCAACGGTATCGACCCGAACCCCCTCCGCACGGAGCAGGCGCGCCTCGCCGACCGCGTCGCCGAGGTTCGCGCGCCCATCGCTGATCAGCACGATGTGCCGCCGGCTGTCATCCGGGAGGATCGATCCGCCGAGTTGGAGCGCCGCGGCGATGTCCGTGTAATGCGGGTTGGGTTGGCTCTGGAACTCGCCGAACTGCGGGTCCTTACTGACGTTCACTTCCACTTGAGGATCGCGACCGAAGCTCAGGACCCCGGCGCGGTTGTCGCCCTGTCGCTGTTGCAGGATGCGTCGCACGGTGGCGGCTTCGCTGTCCAACGCGCTCTGCACGCTTGCCGAAAGATCCGCCACGACCAGCAGCGATTGGGCCGCCGGCGTCGTCTGGACCTGCAAGCCCGCGAGGGCGGCCGTCAGCAGCAGCACGATCAGGGTGCGGAGCCCCAACGAGATGCGCGCACGCCGCGGCGGTAATGGCGGCGGAAAGAAGCGCCAGATCGCGACGATGATGACCAGCGCCAGCACGCCCGCCCCCAGCAGCAGGGGGCGGCTTACATCAAAGCCCACGGTGGAAGGCCAGCCATTCGGCCGTCACGACGGCAAGCGCCGCGAGCGCGATCCACGGCCAGATCTCGAGCTGGCCGCGATGGGTCGCCTGCACCACGGTCGTCCTCGTCGGCGGCAGCGTCAGCCGGTCGGGTGGCTTGAGCTGCGAAATCGGATCAGAAAACAAATTCACGCTGAACCAGGAGCGGTCCACCTTGCCGGCGACGACCTGTTCGACGGTGTAGAGGCCCGTCTGGTCGGTTTCGCCGAAGGTCGCAATGGACGCGGTCGCGATGGGCCGGCGGCTGCCGTCCGGCCGGACCACGGTCACCGACGTTGCACCCGCCTCGGGCACGATGGTGACGGGTTCGTCCGGATGGAAGCTGTGGCTGGGGACGCTCGGGGGCAGCAGCCACTCACTCAGGTTCTGGACCAGGATCGGAAACGCGATGCGCAGCGGGAGGTCGGACTCGTGCAGATCGAAACCGACCAGCACCTGACGAAACGGCTCGTCGCGGACGAGGACCAGGGGCGTCTGCAGGCTGCTGATCAGCGGCCGGCCGAATGTCGAGCTGCTCAAGTCCTGGCTGCGGGCGACATGGACGTCCTGCAGGTCGACATTGGCCAGCAGGGGATCGCCGGCGTCGACGGCACGGACGCGCCCGACGCCGATCGGTTGCCCGCCGGCCAGCACCGACCCCGACGGCGGATCGACCATGACGAACGGGCCGTCGGGCAGCAGCGGCGGCGAGAAGCGGTCGAAAACGGTCAGAGCATAGGCGGCGCTCGCCCGGTAGGCCGCCGGGACGATGACATCGATCTGGAGGTCGGTGCGCAGGCGGAGCGCCTGCTCGAGGAAGACGTTGCCTGGGGTCACCAGCTGGACGCGGAAGGCGCGGGGCGTGCTGGCGACCGCGGTCGCGCCGTCGTCGAGCGCGAAGATGTCGTTGCCGGCGAGGTGCGCGGAGACCGACGTCGCGTCGCTCGGAACTGGGAGGACCAGGTCCTGCGCCTGGGCGGCCGCGAGCGTCAATGGCCGCACATCGAGCAGGTGGCCGTCGGCCCGCCACTCGACGGTGACCGAGCGCGGCTGCTGACCGAAGTTCTGCACGTGCAGATAGGCGGCTCGCAACTGTGCGCTGGTCCGGACCGTTAGCGACGTCAGCCCGACGTTTTCCCCCGAGACGCCGACCCGATGGTACTCGACGGGAAACGGCAGGCCGGCCGCGAACGACGCGCGCAGCGGCTGGACGATGCCGTCGGCGAACAGGTAGGCGCGGGCGTCGTCGCCCGCGCGGACCAGGCCCGCGGCCAGCGCCAAAGCAGCTGATAAGTCCGCCGCGCCATTGCTCGCCGGGACGGCGTTGACCGCGCGATGCAGCGTGTCCCGGTCGCCAGTGACAGAAGCGACGATGCGGGCGGCGGGCCCGACGGCGATCACCGTCATTCGGTCCTGTGGCCCGAGCTGGTCGATGATGGCATTGACCTGGTGCTTCGCCTCCTCGAGGCGCGACGGCGCGACGTCGGTCGCCTGCATCGATGCCGACGCGTCGAGCAGCACGATGCTGTGGCGGGCCAGCGCGGCGCCGGCGGGGAGCGCCGGCTGGACGGCCGCCGCCACCAGGACCGCGGCGGCGAGCAACTGGAGAAATAGCAGCCAGCTGGGACGAAGCCGTTGCCAGGGGACGTTGGCCTGGCGGTCGCGGATCTGATCGGGCCACAGATGCAGCGCGGGCACGATCCGCGTCGGCCGCCGGATCTTTAAGAAATACAACGCGACGATGGCCGGGAGCGTCAGCGCCAGGATCGCGGCCGCCGGGGCGAGGAAGCTCATCCGAGCAGCCCGAGGCGGCGCAGCGTGATCTGCACCATCTCGTCGATGGGTTCTGCCGTCGACAGGCGAGCGAAGCGCAGGCCCCGCCGACGGGCGGCCCGCTCGATATCATCCGTGCGCTGGGCCAGCGCACGCAGGTAGCTGCCCTGGGTCAGCGGCGTGGCGGTAAACTCCCGCTCCAGCCCGGTCTCGGCGTCCTTCAGGCGGGCATCGCCTGACCAGTCCGGCGTCAGCTCCTGTGGGGCAAGCAGCTGCAGGACCGCGCCTTCCTGCTGTGCGCGCTGCAACGCCATCAGCGCCGGATCCATCGACGTCTCGCCGAGGCCGTCGCTGATGAGCACGCTCATGCCCGGCCGCTGCCGGCCAATCGGCCAGACCAGCTTCTGATAGTTCGTGACGCCGCCCGCCGGCAGCGATTGCAGCCGGGCGAACAGTTCCGCGGCGGCGCGCCGGCCGCGGTAGGGTGCTCCACCGGACGTCGGGCCGTCCGCAAAGACCGTCAGCCGCACGCGGTCCAACGCCGCCAGGGCGACGTAGGCGATGGCACCGGCCAGCTGCCTCGCCGCCTCGGCTTTGTTCGGTTTGCCCCAGTCCATCGACCCGCTGAGATCGACGAATAGGCTCAGGGGCAACTCTTCTTCAGCGACGAAGAGGCGCAGCATGAACCGGTCGAGTCGGGCATACGCGTTCCAATCGATCAGCCGAAAGTCGTCGCCGGCGGTGTAGTTGCGAAAATCCGCGAATTCGACAGACTGGCCGCGGCGGCGTGAGCGCCGTTCGCCACTCATTTGCCCGCTGACGGCGCGCCGGACCTGGAGCGCAAGGCCTTCGAGACGGCGAAGCAGGGCGGGCTCCAGGAGGACGGCCGGCGTCACGGCTAGGCCTTCGCCGGTTCCTTGACGGTGTGCTCCAGGATCTCGCTGATGAGACGGTCCGCGGTCATCCCGTCGGCCTCGGCCTCGAACTGCAGAAAGATCCGGTGTCGCAACGCCGGCTGGGCGACGGCGCTGAGGTCGTCGAAGGCGACGTTGTAGCGTCCCTCGAGCAGCGCCCGCACCTTGGCGCCAAGCACCATGGTCTGCAGGCCGCGGGGGCTGGCGCCCCAGCGGACGTAGCGGCGCACGCTGTCGAGCTCGGTACGGTCGGGGTGGGTTGCGCCGATCAGGCGGGCGGCATACAACAGCACGTGCTCGGCGATCGGCACCTCGCGTGCCACCCGTTGTGCCGCAAGGACGGTTTCGGCATCGGCGACCGGGCGAAGCTTCGGCGTCGACCCGCCGGTGGTACGCCGCGCAATCTCGAGCAGGTCGCGCTCGCTGGGGAAGGGCACCAGGACCTTGAAGAAAAACCGATCCAGCTGCGCTTCAGGCAGCGGGTAGGTCCCTTCGAGCTCGATCGGGTTTTGGGTGGCGAGGACGAAAAACGGCGACGGCAACGGGCGGGTCTGGGTGCCGACGGTGACGGTGCGTTCCTGCATCGCTTCCAGCAGTGCGCTTTGCGTCTTCGGCGTGGCACGGTTGATCTCGTCGGCCAAGACGAGATTCGCGAAGATGGGTCCGGCCTGGTAGTGGAACTCCCGCCGGCCGGCCTCGTCGCCGATGACGTTGGTCCCCACGATGTCGGCGGGCATCAGGTCCGGCGTGAACTGGACGCGGGAAAAGCTCATCGAGAGCGCCTCGCCCAGCGATCGGACGAGTACGGTCTTGCCCAGACCCGGCACGCCTTCGAGCAGGACATGGCCGTTGGCGATTAGGGCGATGACGGTGTCGCGAAGCAGTGCCTGCTGTCCCACGATGAGACGGGCCAGCTCGGTCTCGAGGGATTGGGCCAGTTCGGTCACCCTGGCGGCGTCGATGCGCGGTTCTTCGGCGATCATGATCCTCCCTCGAGCGGCGACGGCGCCTTACCGGGGGCCGGCCGCACTCTGCTCACCGAGCTGCGAGAAATACTGGCGTACGAGGTCGCGCTCACTGCCGGGGATCAGGCTCTGCTCCGTGGCGTCGAGCGCCGCTTGCTGGTAGGCCTGGATCACCTGGCTGTAGGGGCTCAGCGGCACATCCTGTCCCGGGCCAAGCGGCGTGGGATCGTTCTGCGACTGACCGGGCACCGGCTGGCCGGGCACGTAGACGCGCTCGGTGCTCGCCGCTCCGGAACCGCCGCCGGTTCCCGAGCCATTGGAGCCGGTGCCGCCGGAACCGCCGGACCCACCGCTGCCGGTGCCGGTCCCTGTGCCCGTCCCAGTGCCGGTGCCGGTCCCGGTCCCGGTGCCGGTCCCGGTCCCGGTGCCTGTCCCTGTGCCCGTGCCGGTCCCCGTGCCCGTCCCCGTGCCGCTACCGCTCGCGCTGGCACCGGCCCCGGGACTTGCGCCCGGCGATGCGCTGCTACCCGCGTTCGCCTGCGCCCCCTGGCCTTTCGCGTCGCGGTCCGCCTGGGTGGCGAGCTCCTGACGGGCGGACTCCAGCCCGTTGATCGCCGAGGCGACTGCCTGGTCGGTGTTCTGCTGCTGCTGGAGGGAGTCCAGCTGACTCGCGACGTCATTGAGGGCCTGGGCCGCCGAGGTCGTGTCGCCGCTCTTCAACGAGGACGAGGCCTTGCTCAACGAGTCGCGCATCTGGCTGTTTTGCGCCTGCTGGGAGGCCTTCGCGAGCGCCTTCGCCAGCTCCTCGCGATCTTTGGGCGAGAGGTTCTGCAGTTGCGAGGCGAGGTCGCGCACGGACTGTGCCCCCTTGGCCGGGCTGCTGGCGATCGCCTGGGCGGCGCTCTTGCCGGCCGCCGTCGCGCTCAAGGCATTGGCGAGGTTCTGCGCACTGCTGCTCAGGGCCGGCGTCCCGGGGTCGGTCAGACTCTGGAGTTGCTGTTCGGCCGGCGTGATCGATTCGAGGGCCTTGCGGGGGCTGTCGGCCTGTTGAATCTTGGCGGCGGCATCCTTGAGGATCTTCTGCACCTGCGGGTCCACCGGCGTCGGTTTCGGACTGTCGGCGATTTTTTTCTGCGCCGTCTGCAGGGCCTTGGCGGCGCGCGCCTGGCTCAGGCGGTCGGCCTGGCGCTGCGCCAGGACCTGGTCCATCGGGTTGGGGAGCAGCGCGAGCGCCAGCGAAAAGATCGCGAGGACGGCAATCAGCGAGGCCTCGCCTCGGTTCACCCGCACGGGAAATGCCGTCCCGAGCCGGGCGCCCGCGGCCTGCCGCAGGGCATCGCCCCGCTGCACATCGTCTAGCGGGCCGGATTCGGTCCGCCGCTCCCAGGCCGTCGAGAGCCGCTCCTTGAGGCCCAGCCGGAAATCGGCGAGCCGCATCAGCACGGCCGCGCTCGGACGGCGGATCAGCCAGGCGAGCACCGCGATGGCCAGCACGACCGGGATGCCGACGGCGGCCACCAGTGCGCGCCCCTCAAAGGGGGTGAGTCGGGCGATGGCCAGTACCAGGGTGACCCAGGCGAGCGCCGCGACCAGCGCGTGCACGCCATAGCGCGTGGCTCGAGCGCGGGCCGCGGCCCGTCCGAGTTCGCGGATGATCGCGTCGAGCGAGTTCATGGCTTGACCTTTATCGGGGCGCGCCTCCGCCATGGCAGGTGGCGAATCGGTGGGATCAGCATCGCACCCACGATGAGGGCGACGAGACAGATGGCGAGCTGCAACGTGACGGTCGCCTGCCAGTATTGCCAGCCGGTGAAGAGCCCGCTCGGGATGACCGTCCCGGTGGCTTGCGCCGGGTAGGCCGTGATGATGCCTTTTCCGATCGGTCCGGTCGGGCCGACCTGGTAGCAGCTTTTCATGCCGCCGGGCGTGATGGAGCACGTGGTCGTGCCGCTGCCACTGGTCCCGTACAGCGGGCCGCCGTTGCGCACCCCGAAATTCGTGATGGGCCCGTTGGTCCCGATCGTAATCAGGGGAATCAGGGGACTCAGATATGTCACGGCGGGCGGCGCCGGCGCGGCGGTCGCCTTGGGATCGATGTCGGTCGGGAAGAGGAGCCCAAAGAGCAGGCTGCCCGCCAGCAGGATGAAGGCCGCCCCGTAGGCGGTGACGGTCGCCGGCAGCGTGCGCCGGAACGCCGTCGAGCAGGCGATCCCGATGATGCCGAGCGTCAACGCGCTGATCGCCGTGACGAGGAAGGCCGCGGCGACCTGGTCGAGCTCGATCCCGCCGAAAAGGAACACCAGACTGAAAATCGGCACCGAGAGCAGCAAGAGCAGGAGCACGAAGGACATCGATGCCAGCAGCTTGCCCCACAGAATCGCAAACGATGGAAGCTTCGTCACGAAGAGCAAATCGATCGTCTGGCGCTCGCGTTCGCTGCTGATCGCGCCGGCCGTCAGGGCCGGGGTGATGAACGCGAGCAACACCATTTGAAACAGCACCAGATAGAGAAACAAGCCTTGTCCGTAATTGGCGGCCTGCCCACCGTTGTACGAATTGCGCGATGAATACGCCATCGCCGCAAAGACCGCCCAGCCCAGGCCGCCCAGCAAGAGGATGTAAACCGTCATAGCGAGCGGTGAGCGCCAGGTGCGCATCCGGGAGCGGTACTCCTTGGCGACGATGGGATTCCACAGCGCGATCGCGACGCGGTTCATTCCTCCGTCGCCCTCATGAACGCGTCTTCGAGGCCGCCCTCGAGCTGGCTGAACCCCGAAACCTTGATGCCCGCCGCCGTCAGCGTCTGCAAGATGCTGGCCGCCGTTGTGTCGTCGCCTTCGTACTCGGCCTCGATGGCGCCATTGACCGTGCTGACCGCGTGGATCATCGTCAACGGCCTGAGCAGCGCGGCGGCCTCTTCCTTCTGACCGAGCACCGTGATGCGCAGACGTCGCCCGCTGGTCAACTGTCGGATGACGTCCTGGACGGCGCCGGTCGCCCGCATCCGACCCTGATCGATGATGCCGACCATGGTGCAGAGCTCCGTCAGCTCTGGGAGGATGTGGCTCGAGATCACGATCGTCTTGCCCATTTTTTGCAACTCTCTCAGGATCTCGCGCATCTCGACGCGCGCCCGCGGGTCGAGCCCGGAGGCCGGCTCGTCGAGTAACAACACGGCCGGGTCGTGCACCAGTGCCCGTGCGAGGCACAGCCGCTGCTTGAGCCCGCGCGACAATGTGTCGACCGGCTGATCGCGACGGTCGGTCAGCCCGACGAGCTCGAGCAGGTCATTCGCGATTTTCGTACGACGGGCTTTGGGCTGCCGGTAGCAGGCGGCGTAGAAATCCAGGTACTCCGCCGCGGTGAGCTGATCGTAGACGCCGAAGAAGTCCGGCATGTAACCAAGGCGTTCGTGAACACGCTCCGGCTGCTGGCTCACGTCGGCACCGTCGACAAAGGCGCGTCCCGTGGTCGGCTCCAGCAGCGCCGCAAGGATGCGCAGCGTAGTCGTCTTCCCGGCGCCGTTCGGTCCGACAAAGCCGAAGATCTCCCCTTTGGGAACTTCGAATGAGACCGCGTCGAGCGCGGTCCGCTTGCCGTAGACCTTGGTGAGCTGCTCGACCGAAATCATCGGACCGTCCCTGCGAGCGTAATGGTCCCCGCCACGAAGCCGCCGCTGCTGCTGAGTCGAAGGCGCACCAGGCCGCTGTCGGGATTGACGGCGCTGTCGGGTAGGGTGGTCGTGCCGTTGTCCTGGTAGGCGACGTCGGTCCAGGTCGACCGTGCCCAGTCCCATACCTGTCCCTGGACCGTGGGAGCGGTTGTACCGCCGCCCGGGGCGGGGATGAACTTGCCGCCGTACGGGTTGGAGGTGGTGAGCGAGGCGGCGGTCAGTTGCGTGCCGGCCGCCAGCAAGGGCGAAAATTCGTACGTGACGCTGCCGCTCTGGATCAGCAGCATGCCAACCGGTCCCTGGCCTTGCGTGTCACCCACGACGTCCACGATGCGGCCGCTGACGACACCGGCCGGCAACGAGCCCGTACCAATCTGGTCCAGCGACAGCGACAGGGCGACCGCGGTTTCGGCCGTCGATCGCGGATGATTCCCGTTCACGGTGAGGTCCTGGAACGACTCGTGCGTCCAGGCGACCAGCAGCGGCGTGTTCGCGGACGAAATGCCCTTGAAGCTTCCTCCGGTGGGCAGCACGGCCAGGATCTGCGCCTTCGCATAATCTTCGCGCTGCGCGTCGCTCAGCTGAGTCGGCTGCGGGCCGCCGGTGAAGTATGCGGTTCCGTAGATGCGGCTGTAGGTCGGCTGCCCAAAGAGGTTGGACGGCTTCGGGTCCAGTGAGACGGCCGCCGTCGCTCCGGGTTTCAGCGCGCCAAAGGTCTGAAAGTTGTCGCCCATGATCAGGACGGCGTCCGTGAAAGCCAGGTTCGAGTGGTTCTCGATCGTGCCGGTGAGCTTGCCATTCACCACCTGGAGGTGCGCGCCCAACTGGGGCGCCGAGCTCATCGACTCGGTCGCGAAGCCACCCAGCACGAAGGCGGTCATCCCTGGCAGCGTGACAGTGTTGTTGTCCAGGTTGATGCGGAGGCTGCCCGCACGCGACCCCGTTCCGAAGCCCCCCGGGCCGAAACCGCTGTTGTTGACGATCGGGCTGATCAGGAGCCGCCCTCCGCCGATGACGGCCTGGTAATCACCGCGACTCGGCGCCATGATCCCGGTGTACGTTTCCTGGTAAGCGTGGTCCCAGCCCGGCTGCACATGCAGGATCGTGATCTGGTTGGCCTGCACGGAGCGGCCCTTGGTGAAGACCCCGGCCCCGTAGGCGCCGCCGGCGGCGATCACGGCGATCAGGGGCACGGTGACCCAGGCAAGCGCTCGGCGCCGCATCGCGCCCAACACGATGTAGTTCACGGGACCCACGAGCAGGACGTAGAGCAGCACGAGCAGGCCGGTCAGCTGGAGCGATGGCAGGTCGAGTCCCGGGAGGTTCCCTAACGTGGAGCTGAGGGCGCCGCTCTTGGAGGCGATCGATGGCTGCGACGTGAAGCTCATCGGGCCCGGCACGCCCATCGCATAGGCGAAGTTCTGGTTGGAGCTGCCCACGCCAATCACGGAGCGCGCGATGATCTGGCGGAGGAGGGGGGCGGTCCCGCTCCAGCCAGCGACGGGATCCTGATTCCAATCGAAGGTGGCAAGCGTAACCATGCCCGCCCCGACCTGGCGCTCGAGCAGCAGCGGCTGGCTGCCGGTCGCCAGCCAGACCGGCCCCGGCGTCGAGGCCCCGGTGGCCACCTCGACAGGGGCGCCGCCGAGCAGGGAGGTGGTCACGCTCGTGGTGCCGCTGACCGTCATCGGCACGATCGCCGTCGGCAGGCCGGCGAGCGTCTTGTGCCAGGCGGCGCCGGTGCCCAACAGAAGATCGCCGCCGGCGCGGACGAAGTCGCCGATGGCCGTCCGCTGGCCCGTGGTCAGGCTGTCGGTGGCGAAGTCGTCGATCGCGAGGATGTCGAAGGCGCGTAGCGGAATCGCCGACTCCGGGAGGTCGCCGGCCGCCAGGTGAACCACGCGGGCGGCGACGCTCGCTGGGTGAACGGCCCCGAAGGTATCAAGAGCCGTGCCCTGGTCGGAGAGGACGCCGATCATCGTCGACGTGGTGCTCGTCGACGCGGAGTCCTGGGAGACGATCACCCGGCCGCTCTGGACGATTCGCGCCGTGATCGTCGCGCCGCTCGTGTCGATGATGGCGTACGCCCGGATCCGCTTGCTGGCTCCACTGGCGAGACTGATCGGCGCGTGGTAAACGGGAAAGCCGCTGACGTCGGGTTGGCCGTTCAACGTCTCCTGGAGCTCGAGCGTGCCATCGATACCGGCTCCGCCGTTCTTGGCGACGACCGTGATCGGCATCCACTCGCCGGGCTTGACGACGTCCTGGTAGCCGACGAGGACGCTGAGCGTGACGTCGCTGGCGGCCGCGGCGCCGATGGACGCCCCCGCCAGCGTCGTTCCGGCGAGCAGCGATGCCAATGCAAGCCGCGCGGGCAAGCCGAACGAGCGCTGGACACGCATCTACTGCCTTAAGACGGCCGCCGAAGGAAAAAGTTCCGTTCTCGCCTCTTCGGCGGCAGTATGGCGGGGTGCCGGCCGATCGTCAATCGGTTGCCGGCCCGTGGAGGCTCGGAAAATGGACGCAGCGTGACCAGCAGGCCGCTCAGAATTCCCGATTTGTTACTGCCGGAGGAGGGACTCGAACCCACACGGACTTACGCCCAGGCGCTTTTGAGGCGCCCTCGTCTACCATTCCGACACTCCGGCGGCGCGGCGAGTATATCCGAGTACGCTCGTTGGGAACTTATTAGAGATGGTTGCGTCTAACAACTCGAACGACGATCGCGACCTGGTGGGCCGGGCCCGCCGGGGCGATCGGGAGGCGTTTACCCAATTGATCGTGCAATATCAAGTCCCGCTCTACAACATGGCGCTGCGGATGGTCGGCCAACCGGATGATGCCGCCGACATCACGCAGGAGGCGTTTCTCCGCGCCTGGGAAAAGATCCGCACCCTGCGGGAGGCGCCGTTCAAGTCCTGGCTGTTCCAGATTGCCGCGAATCTCTGTTACGACCACTTTCGGCGCGGCCGGCGGTTCAGCGTCATGCCCGACGAAGATCAGATAAGTCCCAAGGCCGGTAACGTCGTCGGCCTCGGCATCGCGACGCCTGATCCGCAGGAGCAAACCGAGGCGAATGCGCGGACGCGCCTGGTCCGTGACAGCATCCAGGCACTCGACCACGACATGCGGATCGCGATCGTCCTGCGCGACGTGAACGGCATGGCGTACGAGGAGATCGCCGCCGTGCTTCGCGTTCCGCTCGGCACGGTCAAGTCGCGGATCGCACGCGCACGCGCTCAGGTCCAGGAGCGCCTGCAGCAGCACCCGGATTTCTTTCCGACTCGGGAGGATGCCCATGCCGAATGAGCCACGCATCCCGACCGAGCCGACGCTTGAGGAGCTCTCGGCGTATCTCGACCATGAGCTCGACGCTCGTGCGCAGGCGCGCGTCGCGGAACACGTCGCCGGCTGTGCCGAGTGCACGCGGCGTCTGGATCGGCTGCGTGAGACGGTCTATGCCGTCCGCGCGCTGCCGATGGAGACGCCGACCCGGACCTTCCGCATCCCGGCGCAGCCCCGCCAGTCGTTTCGCTGGGCGCCAGTCGGCTGGCTGGGCGCTGGCGCGGCAGCCATGCTCGTCGTCGTCATCGGGGTGTCGCAGTTGCACTTCCAAGGTCCTGCCGGCACGGCCAGCACCAGCACGTTCAACGGAGGCGGTGCCGCGGCGCCGGCGTACAGTTCCGCCACGCGGAACCAGAAAGGCGCCATCGCTCCGCTCGCGGCGCCGGTTCCGTCTACGCAGCAGTTTGACGCGCAGTCCAGTGGAGCGGCAGCGAATGGCGCGACTGTCTCGGATCCAACAAATGGCTCGCGGCGCCTGGTCCTGGATTCGGACCGCTCGTCCTACGCAACGAATGGCAGGATGCGGGTGACTGTCCAGTTGATCGGCTCGCCGTCGACGTCCCTCAACAGCGGTGACCAAGGGCTGACCCTGACGCTGGTCCGCAACGGTCAGGGCGTCGCACTCAATCCGGTCGGCGTCGAGAGCTGGAACGGCACGCCGATCTTCGGCGGTTGGTATGACCTCACCAGCTTCCCCCTGTCGGCACCGCGCGCCGGCGATTATCGGCTCGAGGCCACCTGGTTGATTCCCGACGGGTCGGGACGGGTACTCCAGGCGAGCATCCCGGTCCGGATCGCGGGCTAGCTCTTCTCCGGCGGTGGACCTTCCAGGTCCGGCAGGTCCATGCTGTTGATGAGCTCTTTGAAGATCGAGAGTTTGTCTTCTTCTTCCTCTTCTTTCTCGGGGAACACGCCGGCCTTGTCGAGAACGTCCTGTGAGACAAGGATCGGACAGGTCATCCGGACCGCGAGCGCGATCGCATCGCTCGGTCGCGAGTCGATCTCGACTTCCTTGCCGTTGACCGCGAGAAACAGTCTGGCAAAGAAGACTTCATTTGTCAGCGACGTCACCTGGATTTTCTTGAGTCGCATCTCGGCGCTCTGCAGAATATTGGCCAACAGGTCGTGGGTGATCGGCCGCTCGGGGGTGATGCCCGTGATCTTCAGGGCGATCGCGTTGGCTTCGTAGATGCCGATCCAGATCGGTAGATACCGGTCTGTTTCTTTTTCTTTGAGGATCACGACGTGCTGCCCGCTGGGCATGTGCACGCGGATGGAGTCGACTTGCATTTCGACGAATTTAGCCATCCTGAATTCGAGCCTATCTTATCATCGGGTTTTTCAGTCACCGGCAGCGTTTAACAGATTCCGGCACGACTAAACTCTGGTGGTGCCGGAGTCCCAACAGAAGCAGCGGCTCGTCCTTATCGACGGCCACTCGTTGGTCTACCGCGCCTTCTTTGCGCTGCCCTCCTTAACCGACCGCGAAGGCAATATCGTCAACGCCGCCTACGGCTTTACGTCGATGCTCTTGCTGGCTCTGCAGGAACATCCAGACTACGTGCTCGCGTCTTTCGACCTGGGCGGCCGGACCTTCCGCCACGAGGAGCTGGCCCAGTACAAGGCGACTCGGCGGCCGACGCCGCCGGAGCTGAGTCCGCAGTTTCCGCTGACGCGCGACATTGTCCGCGCCTTCGGGATTCCCATCTACGAAATTCAGGGCGTCGAGGCGGACGACGTCATCGGCACGCTGGCGCGGCAGGCCCGTGAGCAAGGCCTGCACAGCACGATCGTCACCGGCGATTTGGATGCCTTGCAACTTGTCAATGACGATGTCTTTGTCTTGACGAGCAAGCGCGGCGTGTCGGAGACGATTCTGTACACGCCCGACCGTGTGCGCGAGCGCTATGGCCTGGAGCCGATCCAGACCGTGGATCTCAAGGGCCTGGTCGGCGACGTCTCGGACAATATCCCCGGCATCCGCGGAATCGGTGAGAAGACGGCGATCAAGCTGATCCAGGAGTTCGGGTCCGTCGAGAGCCTCGTTGAGAACCGCGAGCGGGTCGCGCCACCCAAGATCAAGAAACTGCTGGACGAGCACTGGGAGCAGGCGCTGCTCAGCAAGAGAATGGCGACGATCGTCCTCGACGTCTCCGGGGTTACGCTCGACTTGAGCCACGGCTCTGCCACGGATTATCGCCCCGAAGCGGCGCGGACGATCCTGGCGGACCTCGGCTTCCGCAGCCTCGCGGCCCGGGTCCCAACCACCTGGAGCGACGGTAGCGCGATGTCCGCCCCGCCGATCTTTGCGCCGCCCGTCAGAGAGCAGGGGCGCCTTCCTCTGGATGGGGAGCCGGCGCGCCAGGAGGCGGCCCGCCAGCCGGCGACCCGCCAGCCAGCGCAATCGACGCTGTCCCTCGAGGCGGCGCCGACGGAGTCTGTCACCCTCGTCCGCGAGTCGGCCGAGCTCGAGCGGCTGACTGCCGCTTTTGCGGCAGCCGACCGGGTCGGGTTCCAGGTCATCACGCTGGATGACGTGCCGCGTCACGGCCGGATCGCCGCCCTGGTCGTCGGCCTCAATGAGCATGAGATTTTTTACTTGCCGCTGGCCCACGAACAGGAGCGTTGCCTCGAGGTGCGCGATGTCCTTGGCCGCTTCGCCGCCAGCCTCGGTAGCGCGAAGCCGTCCAAGCTGGGCTTCAATCAGAAGGCCGATTACCTGGCGCTGCGAGTGCATGGCATCGAACTCCGTGGGGCCGACTGGGATCTGCTCGTGGCGGCCTACCTGCTCAACTCCGGTGTTCGCTCGCCAAGCCTCGAGGCGCTGGCCTCGGATGTCTTGCATCGTTCCATCGAGGGGCGCGAGGCCCTCTTCGGCAGCGGCAAGGCCGCCATGACCTGCGACCAGGTCGACGTCATGCGGGCGGCGGCGTTTTTCGGCGAGCGCATGCGCGTCATGCTGGAGCTGGCGCCACGGCTCGAGTCCGAACTGGATCGTTTAGGCAACGCCGAATTGTTTCGTGATCTGGAGATGCCGCTGCTCCCCGTGCTGGCCGAGATGGAGCTGGCCGGCGTGTCCGTCGACCTGCCCTACTTGCAGCAGGTCTCCCGGGACTTATACGAACAACTACGAGTTCTGGACCAGGAGATCGCGGACGTCGCCCACGGGCCGATCAACGTCAACTCGCCGCAGCAACTGGCGAGATTTCTCTTTGAAGATCTCGACCTACCTGGCGGCCGCAAGACAAAAAGCGGCTACTCGACCGATGCCAACGTGCTCGAAGGGCTGCGCGACCAGCATCCAGTCGTCTCGAAAATTCTCGAGTTCAGACAATTGAGCAAACTCAAGGGCACCTACGTCGATGCCCTGCCGCTACTGGTCGATGCGAAGACGCATCGCGTCCACACCAGCTTCAATCAGACCGTGGCGGCGACCGGCCGGCTCTCGTCGTCTGACCCAAACTTACAGAACATTCCCATCCGGACCGAGGTCGGCCAGAAAGTGCGTCGCGCCTTCATCCCGGGACGCCCCGGCGATGTTTTGCTATCGGCCGATTACTCGCAGATCGAGCTGCGTGTCCTGGCCCACATGACGGACGATCCGGTGCTGGTCGATGCCTTTGCGCGCGGCGAAGACATCCACGCCCGGACCGCCGCCGAAGTCTTTGGCATTCCGCAGGCCGACGTCACGGCCAATCAGCGGCGCCTGGCCAAAGTCGTTAACTTCGGCTTGTTCTACGGCCTCAGTGATTTCGGGCTCGCCCGCGACACGGGCATGTCAACGGAAGAGGCCAGGGTTTTCATCGACGCATACTTCCGCGCCTACAACCGGGTCCGTGAATTTCTCGAAGGCATCAAGATCCAGGCCCGAGAGCAAGGCTACGTCGAGACAATCCTTCATCGGCGGCGCTATATCCAGGACATTCGCTCGCCGAATCGCATGCTTCGTCAGGGCGCTGAGCGAATCGCCATCAACATGCCGATCCAGGGATCCGCGGCCGACATCATGAAACTGGCGATGATCCGGCTACAAGACTATCTGCACGAGCAGCGGCTCGCCAGCCAGATGATCCTCACCGTGCACGACGAGCTCGTCTTCGAAGTCACCCCGGGCGAACGCGATCGATTGATCGAAGTCGTGCCGGACTTGATGGCCCGCGCTTACCCCTTGAAAGTGCCAGTTCAAGTCGACCTGAAAGTCGGGCCTAACTGGCAGGATATGGAGCGCGTGCGACTTGTCGCCGCCCGGGCCTAGGCGCGATGCCCGAGCTTCCCGAAGTCGAAACCATCGTCCGCGATTTGCGGCCGCAACTCACGGGCCGCCGCATCGAGTCGCTGCAACTAACGCGCGATCCCGCGGTCCGGGCACGAGTCGTGCGCTACCCGAGTGCGACGAAGTTCGTTCGTCGCCTACGCGGCCGGACGATCAAGACAGTCCTACGTCGGGGCAAATACATCGTGATGCCCCTGGAGCCGGCTCCCACCGGAACGTTGGCGCCCAACGGCGCGTTGGGTGACCAGGTGATCGTCCATTTGGGCATGACCGGGCACTTGCGGGTCTGCGAGCCGGAAGAAGCGCCGGTCAAGCACACGCACTTCCGGGCCGTGCTCGATAGTGGTCTGGAGCTGCGTTACGACGATCCCCGGCAGTTCGGGCGCCTGGTCGTCGGCACCATGGATGAACTCATCGCGGCCCGCGCCTTCCCCCGGCGCCTCGGTCCAGAGCCGATCCACGGCGACCTCACCGAGGCCGAATTCGAACGGCTCGTCAAGGCCCGCCGCCGGCCGGTGAAATCGGCGTTACTCGATCAGTCCTTTCTGGCCGGCGTGGGCAATATCTATGCGGACGAGGCATGTTTTCGGGCCGAAATCCGTCCTAGCCGGTGGACTCACCGGCTCACCGTTCGTGAACGGCGGGCGCTGTACGAAGCAATTCAGTACGTCCTGGAGAACAGCATTGCTGCGCGAGGCTCTTCGATCATTAACTACGTCGACGGCTTTGGGCTGCGCGGCAGCAATCAGGAGAAGCTGCTCGTCTACGGCCGAAGCGGCGAGCCCTGTCTGAGATGCGGGACGCCATTGCTGGGAACACGGATGGCCGGCCGCGGCACGGTCTACTGCCGCAAATGCCAGCACTGATCCGCCTCCACTGGCCGGTCCTCAGCCGGCGGCTCCTGATCACGAGCGGGGCCTTCTTCGCCGCCTTCGTCCTTCTAGCGCTGTTGGTCGACCTGGGTGCGTTCGACCGGCTAAATTTGCGAATGACACACTACCTACAGGGCCGGGGCAGCACCGGGCAGGACATCGGGCTCGGAATATTCTCGTATCTCGGCAGCATCGAGGCGACGCTGCTGGTCGCCGCCCTCATCGGCATCGCCCTCTTTCGCGGCCTCCGCCTGTTGGCTGTGCTACCCGTAGCCTTTGTGCTCGCCGGCTCGCTTCTGGAGCTCATTGGGAAGCAGGTGATCACGAGCCCGGCTCCGGGTAGGGCGTTTCAGCGGTTCCCGGACTTCCTGCCGGGGCTGGCTCACAAGTTCGGGCACTATTCGTTTCCCAGCGGCCACGTACTTCGGGCGACGATGACTTACGGCCTGGTGCTGTACCTCTCGGAGCGTTGGGAGCTGTTCGGCCGCGACAGCTCGCGGCTTAGCCCGGTGCTGGTGCTCCTGGTCTTCTTCGTCGGCTACGGCGTCGTCTACCTCGGATGGCACTGGCTCTCGGACGCCCTTGGGGGGCTCCTGCTCGGCCTGACGCTTCTGTTTGCGCTGATCGCGTATCTGGAACGCAAACGCACCGTCAACCCCGGTCATCAGCTCGACTAGGCCCCTTTAAGTTTCCGCCGCCGCAAACTTACAATTGAGGGATGCCCAACTTCGCGTTCACGGCTGGTTTTTCGCCCGCGGGAGGCCAGCCGGAGGCGATCAAGAAGCTAGCCGAAGGGGTCGATAAGGGCCAAAAACACCAGGTCCTGATGGGGGTGACCGGCTCCGGCAAGACGATGGTCGTCGCCCAGATGATCCAGGAGATCCAGCGGCCGACGCTTGTCATGTCGCCTAACAAGACGCTGGCCGCTCAGCTCTGCAGCGAGTTTCGCTCCTTCTTTCCCAGCAACGCCGTCGAGTACTTCGTCAGCTACTACGACTACTACCAGCCGGAAGCCTACATACCCCGAAGCGATACCTACATCGAGAAAGATTCATCTCGCAACGATGAGATCGACCGGCTGCGGCAGTCCGCGACCCGGGCGCTGCTGACCCGCCGCGACGTCATCGTCGTGGCCAGCGTGTCATGCATCTACGGCGTCGGTTCGCCCGAGGACTACCTGGGTGAGTCTGTCGAGATCCATGCCGGCGAGGGTTTCCGTCGCGATATTTTTCTTCGCAAGCTGACGAACCTGCAATACCAACGCAACGACGTCGACTTTGGCCGTTCGCGCTTTCGGGTGCGCGGCGATACTGTCGACGTGCAGCCCTCGTATGACCAGATCGCCACTCGGGTCCAGTTCAACGGCGACGAGGTGGAGCGGATCGTCCAGATCGACCCGCTGACTGGTGAGGTCATCGGCGACGTCGAGTCGTTCCAGGTTTTCCCAGCTACGCACTACGTGACGCCTCGGCAGAAGCTGCTGCGAGCGCTCGATGGCATCAGCGAAGAACTCGAGGAGCGCGTCGCGTGGTTCGAGAGCCAGGGAAAGCTGCTGGAAGCGCAGCGCCTCCGTCAGCGGACGATGTTCGACATGGAGATGATGCGGGAGACCGGCAGCTGCGCCGGCATCGAGAACTACTCCCGGCACCTCACGGGCCGCGGCCCCGGCCAGGAGCCGTATACGTTGATGGACTTTCTGCCGGAAGATACGCTGATTGTGGTCGACGAGTCACACGTCGGCGTTCCCCAGATCGGCGGCATGTACGGCGGCGACCGGTCGCGGAAGATCCCCCTGGTCGATTACGGCTTCCGGCTGCCCTCGGCGCTCGATAACCGGCCGCTGACGTTTGCGGAATGGGAGCGCAAGGTACAACAAGTTGTCTACGTCTCCGCCACCCCAGGGCCGTACGAGGAACAGCGCTCCCAGCAGACGATCGAGGTCATCATCCGGCCGACCGGCCTGGTAGACCCCACTGTCGAAGTCCGCCCGACCAAGGGCCAGATCGACGACCTGATCGGGGAGATCCATAAGCGAGTCGATAAGAAGCAGCGAACGCTGATCACCGTGCTGACGAAAAAGATGGCGGAAGACATGACCGACTACCTACGCGAGATGGGCATCAAGGTGAACTACCTGCACTCGGACGTCGATACGCTTGACCGCGTCGAGATTCTGCGCGACCTGCGGCTCGGCGTCTTCGACGTGCTCGTCGGCATCAACCTCCTGCGAGAAGGACTCGACCTGCCGGAGGTCGCCCTCATCGCCATCCTCGACGCGGACAAGGAGAGCTACATGCGCGACGCGCGCTCGCTCATCCAGACGACCGGACGGGCGGCCCGCAACGTTGAGGGGCACGTCATCATGTACGCGGACTCGGTCAGCGGCTCGATGCAGAGGGCGATCGACGAGACCGACCGCCGTCGCAATATCCAGATCGCCTACAACGAGGAGCACGGCATCACACCGGCCAGCATCGTGAAGGCCGTCTACAACCTCGAGAAGCACCAGGAGAAAGCGATCGAAGAAACGATCGCCACGCTAGCGTCCGGATTGCCGCCGGACGAGATCGAGCGCCTCATCAAAGACCTCGAACGGCAGATGAAGAAGGCGGCCCGCGACCTGCAGTTCGAGCGGGCCGCGGAACTGCGCGACCGGCTGGTTGCGCTGCGTCGCGACGCCATGGCGTATCGAGACTCCCTGACGCCGGCGGCCGCGGCCGAGTCGGGCGTGTGGCGCAAGCCGAAGACCAGCCGGATGAGGGCTCGCGTCGGTGGCTGACAAGAAGGCCCCCACCCCGAGCCTCCCCCAGAGGGGGCGGGAAACACCCGGGCCCCGTGGGCAGCACACCGAGATCGTCATCAAGGGCGCCCGGGAGCACAACCTGAAGGACATCGATCTGACCATCCCGCGGGACAAGCTCGTCGTCTTCACCGGGCTGTCAGGTTCGGGAAAGTCGTCGCTCGCCTTTGACACGATCTACGCCGAGGGGCAGCGCCGTTACGTCGAGTCGCTGTCGTCCTACGCCCGCCAGTTCCTCGGCCAGATGGACAAGCCGGACGTCGACCAGATCGACGGATTGTCACCGGCGATCTCGATCGACCAGAAGGGGACCAGCCATAACCCGCGATCGACGGTCGGGACCGTGACGGAGATCTACGACTACATGCGCCTCATGTGGGCACGGATCGGCCATCCCCACTGTCCGATCAGCGGACACGAGATCACCCGCCAGACCACCGAGCAAATCGCGGACAAGGTCATGGAGCTGCCACAGGGTAGCCGGGTGATGATCCTGGCGCCGGTGGTTCGCGACCGTAAGGGCGAGCACCATGACGTGCTCTCGGAGGCCAAAAAGGCCGGGTTCGTGCGCGCACGGGTCGACGGCAATCTCTACGAGCTGACCGAGCGTGTCTCGCTGGACAAGAACAAGAAGCACAGCATCGAGATCGTCGTCGACCGGCTGGTGATCGACCGGGAAGGGATCAGCCGCCTGCGCGAGTCGGTCGAGACCGCCGCAAAGATGGCGGGTGGACTGGTGCTGGTGGCGAGGGTGGATGCCAAGGGTGAGGAGCTGCTCTTCAGTCAGAATTTTGCCTGCCCCTACGACGGCTTCTCAATGGAGGAGCTGGCCCCGCGGAACTTCTCGTTCAACAATCCGCACGGGGCGTGCCCCGCGTGCACCGGGCTGGGCAGCAAGCTCGAGATCGACCCGGACCTCGTCATCCCGGACAAGAGCCGGCCACTCGCCGATGGCGCGATCCGCTCCCTGGGGCGCTCGTCCTACTTCTATAACGATCTCGTCGAGGCCGTCGCGCAGCGCTACAAGATCCCGATGGATAAGCCGTTCGGGAAGCTGGCGCTCAAAGAGCGGCAAATTATTCTCTATGGCAACAACGGCGATCCCCTGCGCGTGAAGTACTTGAACAGTGAGGGGCAGCGCCGCTGGTACGAGACCTCGTACGAAGGCATCATCCCCAATCTCGAGCGGCGCCACCGCGAGACCGAATCCGAGTTCATCCGCGCGGAGATCGAGCGGCTGATGACGCCACGGCCGTGCCCGGTCTGCAAAGGCAAGCGGCTCAAACCGGAGTACCTGGCGGTGACAGTGGGCGATCGCTCGATCATGGACGTCTGCGACCTATCGATCACGGCCGCACAGGACTGGTTTGCGAAGGTGAAGTTGACGGAGCGGGAGATGCTGATCGCCCGCGCCATCTTGAAAGAGATCCGCGAACGGCTCCAGTTCCTCGTGGACGTTGGTCTCGATTACCTGAGCTTGGCCCGGGCGGCCGACTCGTTGTCGGGTGGGGAGGCGCAGCGAATCCGGCTCGCCACCCAGATCGGCTCCAAGCTGATGGGCGTGCTCTACATCCTCGACGAGCCGTCGATCGGACTGCACCAGCGCGACAACCGCAAGCTGATCAATACGCTGCTGGCGCTGCGCGACATCGGCAACACGGTGGTCGTCATCGAACATGACGAGGAAACGATGCGGACGGCGGACTTTATCGTGGACATCGGACCCGGAGCCGGCGAGCACGGCGGGCGGATCGTTGCCACCGGCAGCTTCGACGACATCCTGAAATCGCCGGAGTCGATCACCGGGGCGTTCCTGCGCGGCGAGCGATCCATTCCGCTACCTGCGCGACGCCGCAAGGGCAATGGCCAGATGATCGTCGTTCGGGGGGCGACGGAAAACAATCTGAAGAACATCGACGTCTATTTCCCGTTGGGCAAATTGATCTGCGTTTCCGGCGTCAGCGGGTCCGGCAAGAGCACGCTCGTCAGCGACATCCTGTACAGGCGCATGGCGCAGCACTTTTACCGGGCGAAGGACCGGCCGGGCGCCGCCCGCGAGGTCTCCGGGTTGAACTTCATCGATAAAGTCATCAACGTCGACCAGTCGCCGATCGGCCGCACGCCGCGATCCAATCCGGCGACCTACACCGGGGTCTTCACCTACATCCGCGAGCTCTTCGCCGAGATGCCGGAAGCGCGCGTGCGCGGCTACAAGCCCGGCCGCTTCAGCTTCAACGTGAAGGGCGGCCGATGTGAGAACTGCGAGGGGGACGGCATCATCAAGATCGAGATGCACTTCCTGCCCGATGTCTACGTCCCCTGCGAGGTTTGCAAAGGCAAGCGCTACAACAAGGAAGCGCTCGAAGTCACCTATCGCGGCAAGACGATCGCCGATGTGCTCGACATGAGCGTCGAGGAGGCGACGGAATTTTTTGACCGGATACCGCGAATCCGGCGCAAGATGCAGACGCTCTGCGAAGTCGGCTTGGGCTACATCAGGCTGGGCCAGCCCGCCACCCAACTGTCGGGCGGCGAGGCGCAGCGCGTCAAACTGACGGAAGAACTCAGCCGGCGTGATACCGGGAAGACCTTCTACATTCTTGATGAGCCCACGACCGGCCTGCACTTCGCGGACATCGAGCGACTGCTGAACGTCCTGCAACGGCTTGTCGATGCCGGAAACACCGTCGTCGTCATCGAGCACAATTTGGACGTTTTGAAGACTGCCGATCACATCATCGATCTCGGTCCCGAAGGCGGCGACAAGGGGGGCGAAGTGGTCGCGGCCGGCAGCCCGGAGGAGATCGTCCGAAATCCCCGGTCGTATACCGGCCAGTACCTCAAGCGTGTGCTCGACCAGGAGCTCGCGATAGCCTAAGCACGTGGCCACGGCGACCAAAAAGGCGGCTCCCCTGACGGAGCGGCCGGACTATCTCCGCGAACGGCTCAAGGCACTGCCCGAGACGCCAGGTGTCTATCTGATGCGTGACATCCAGGCGCGCGTCATCTACGTGGGCAAGGCGTTGAGCCTGCGCAATCGTGTCCCGAACTACTTCCAGGCCTCGAGCGTGTTACCCGAGCACATCGCCGCCATGGTCGCCCGCGTCTACGAATTCGAAGTCATCACGACGGCGACTGAAAAAGAGGCGCTGGTCCTCGAGCAGACGATGATCAAGCGGCATCGTCCTCGCTTCAACATCCGGCTGCGCGACGACAAGAACTATCTGTATATAAAACTGCCTCTGAACGAGGATTTCCCGCGCATCACGTTGGTGCGCCGGCCCGCCAACGATGGCGCCCGCTACTGGGGACCCTACACGCATGCGATCGCGCTACGCACCACGTTGAAAACCGTCCGGCGGGTCATCCCGTATCGGAGTTGCAAAGACTCGGAGTTCGCGCTCGGGCGTCCCTGCTTTTACTATCACTTGAGTCTTTGTTCGGCGCCATGCGCGGGATTCATCAACCGCGAGGATTACCACGAGCAGCTGAATCAGGTCGCAAGCTTCCTCGACGGCCGCTCCGACCACGTGGCGAAGCGGCTGAAGCAGCAGATGCAAGAGGCGGCGGACAAGCTCGAATACGAGGCCGCCGCCCGCTACCGGGATCGCCTGGACGCGATGCAACGGATGGCGGAGCGCCAGAAAGTGCTGGCGATGGGCCGCTACGACCAGGATCTCTTTGGCCTGGCGCGAGCCGACGGCCAGGGATCGGTGCGCGTCTTCAGCGTCCGCGAGGGCAGGCTCTCCGGCTCGGAGAACTTCGATCTCGTCGGCCTCGGCAAGGACCAGTCGAATGCTGACATCCTCAACGCGTTTGTCAGTCAGTACTACGCGAACGCCACGCACATCCCCAAGGAAGTCTTCGTCCCCGAGGCGCTGCCCGACCGCGAGCTGATCGAGCAATGGCTGACCGAGCGACGCGGCAGCATCGTGACCGTCCGGGTGCCCCAGCGAGGGAAGCAGCGCGAGCTGCTCGAGCAGGCGGCCGCCAACGCCGCCGAGACGATGCGGCAGATGCGGATCAAGCTCGACTACGACGCCGAGCGGACGGCCTCGCTGCTGAACGATCTCCAGGCGCGGCTCGAGCTGCCGGCGCTGCCCGTGCGGATCGAGTGCTACGACATCTCGAACATCCAGGGCAAGTACCCGGTCGGCTCGATGGTCGTCTTCGAAGATGGCCGCCCCAAGCCAGCGCACTATCGGCACTTTCGAATCAAGACCGTGCAGGGCGCCAACGATTTCGCCATGCTGCAGGAAGTGCTGCGGCGCCGCTTCAGCCGGCACGCTCGTTCCGAGGAAGGCACTCCCGAGGAACCCAGCTTCAGCCGGCTGCCAGACCTGGTCTTGATCGACGGGGGCAAGGGCCAGCTGTCGGCCGCGAGGGAGGTCTTGGAATCGATGGGGCTTGCGTCGGTGGCGACCTTCGGCCTGGCCAAGGAGCAGGAGGAGCTTTTCCGGCCCGGTGAGAGCGAACCGATCCGGCTGCCGCTGGACTCCGAGGCGCTCTTCCTGGTTCAGCGTGTCCGGGACGAGGCGCACCGCTTCGCGATCACGTTTCATCGCGTCGTCCGGAAGAAGGACGCCTTCGCGTCGGTGCTCGACGGGATCAGCGGGCTCGGACCGGTCCGCCGGCGGGCGCTGGTCCGCCAGTTCGGCAGCGTCGACAACATCCGCAGCGCCTCGGTGGACGAACTGATGGCGGTCAAGGGGATCACCCGGACCGTCGCCGTCGCAATCAAGGAAATGCTCTGAGATAATCACGATCGTGGACCGCCCGGTGCGCCGCTGCTCGTTTTGCGGAAAGAAGCAGGGGGAAGTCCGCCTCGTCGCCGGTCCGTCCGACGTCTACATCTGCCATCTCTGCGTCGCTCTCTGCAACGAGATCCTCAGCCAGGAGGCGGCGGCGGACCGGCCGCCCGACCCGCCCGGCCAGCCCCCCGAGAAGGGCCCGCTGATCCGGACCGAGGTCATTTCCTCCTAACGGGCCGATGCGTCGTCCAGCCGCCCGAAGGCCGCTTTGAGCCGAGGCGCCAGCCCCGGCACCACCCGCCGTTATAGGGGCGTGCCGGACTCGCCCGACCTGTCCAGCTCGCTTGGCGAGGCCGTTTCCGAGGGTCGGCAGTTCCTCGCGCGGGTCGAATCGATGGCCGAGACGCTTACGGCTGAGCTCGCCCGCCATGAGGAGGCCGCCCGTCAGTGGTCCGCCGAACGCCAGGCGATCAAGGACGAAGAGGACCGGCTCCGCGCGACGCTCCGGACCGTCAATGAAACGATCGCCGGCGAGCGTAAGCGCCTGGCGCAGCTCGAGCGCGACCTGGACGCCGCGCGGCAAGAGCGCGATCGGCTCGCGGCGGATCGTGACGCGGCGGCGGCCGATCGCGACCGGGTGCGTGATCAGCTGGGTATGGTCACGAGCGACCGCGATGCGCTCCAGGCCGACCAGATCCAGTGGGGCCTCGACCGCGAGCGCCTGCTTGCCGAGCTCAACCCATTGAAGGAACACGCCGCGGGACTGGAGCGGGACCTGGGCAGCGAGCGCGAGCAGCACCTTGCCTTGCAGGGTCGTCATGCGGAGCTCGCCGAGCAGTCGAACCGGCTGGCATCGGACTGGGTGTCGCGCCGGCAGGCGCTGACCGCCGAGATCCAGGCCCAGAACGACGAGATGCAGCAGATCCGGAAAGCCCTGGAAGAGACCAGGGCGCAGGAGCGGCCCGGGGTTGGCACTGGACCGGTGATCACCCCGAGCGCCGGTCTGAGCCCCGAGCAAAGCCACCTGATCAACTCGCGGCTCAACTCGCTCATCGGGTTTTCGAGCGTGCTACTCGACGACCATACCCACGCGCTAACGGTCGAGGAGCGTCGCGAGTATCTCAAGTACCTGCACGACAGCGCCGTCACCCTCGGCGAGGCGGTGCGGTCGCTGACTGGCAGCCGCGCCGCGAGTGCCGACCCACCGGTGGTGGATCGTGAGGGTCGACCGCCGGACATCCTGGTGGCCGACAACGACATGGTCTCGCGCCAGCGGATCGAGCCCTTCCTCAAGCGCGCCGGTTACGAGGTGGTGTACGTCGAGAACGGTCCCCGCGCCCTGGAGAAGGCGACGCACCTCCAGCCGCTCGCCATCTTGATCGACGCCCACCTGCCGCTCAGCGGCGCTCCGGCGCTGATCAAGGAACTGCGGAAGGATCCGCGCACCCGAGAGATCCCGCTGGTGGTGATGTCGGCCGCCGATGGCCCGCCCGTCACGGTGGCGGACGTTGACGTCCTGACCAAGCCCGTCGACCGCCAGCAGCTCGTCCAGCTGATGGTGAGATTCGATCTTATGGCCGACGGCAAGCGCGCCAAGAAGATGCCGGCGAATGTCCTGGTCATCGATGACGATCTGCAGGCGATCAGCCTGGTCAAGGCGGTCCTCAAACCCTTCAACGTCCGTGTGAGTGCCGTCGACAATGCTCGGACCGGCATCGAGCAGGCCCTCCGCAACAAGCCGGACCTGGTCATTCTCGACCTCGTCATGCCGGGGGTCGACGGGTTCGAAGTCATCGCGGCGCTGCGCCGCGACAAGGACATCGGCCGGATTCCGATCCTCGTCCACACGGCCAAGGTGCTGACCGCCGAGGATCGGCAGCGTCTCGATGGCAAGGTCGAGTCGATCGTCGAGAAGGCGGAATTCCAGCCAGAGCGATTCCTCGAGTTGCTGCTCAAGCGCGGCGAACGCCGCAAGCGCGCGGCTTAGGTCGCGACCTCGCCCGCGGTCGACGGCGTTTCCGCCGGCTTGGTCTCTGATGGGCGCGCGAGGCGTTCTTTGCGAAGCAGGTAGGCGATCACCGGCAGGCTCAAGGCGATGACCACCAGGGACGTGACTTGCGCCTGTTTCAGCCCGCCCAGGACCACGACGTTATCGCGCACAAAGAAGATGAAGAACTGACTGACCGAGTAGAGCACGATATAAAGCATCGCCAGCATCCCCTCCGGATGAATCCGCTTGCGGAGGTTCCAGAGGAGCAGGAAGAGCCCGAGGCTGATGAGGAGCTCGTACAAGCTCGCCGGCTGAACCGGGACATTGGGCGTTGCGAACGTGTTGGGGTTCGTGTACTCGAAGCCCCAGCCGTTGGTCTTGTAGCCCACGATGTCCCCGTTGATGATGTTGCCGATGCGGCCGATCGCCTGGCCGATCGTCATGCCGAGCGCGCCGACGTCGAGCAGGCTCCAGAATGGGATCTTCCAGCGCCAGGACGAGATGGCGACCGCCAGCGCCCCGCCGAACATCGCGCCGAAGAACGCCATGCCGCCCTGCCAGACGGCGATGATCTGGGCCGGGTGGTGCAGGAAGAAGGAGGGGTCGTTCTGGACGACGTAGTAGAGGCGGCCGCCCGCGATCCCGAGGACCGCCGCGAGCAGGGCGACGTTCATCAACTGCTCCCCGCTGATGCCCCGGCGGGCTGAGTCGCGAAGCGCGACCTGGATCCCGACGTAGAGGCCGATCGCGATCATGATCCCGTACCAGTGGATCTTGAGCCCGCCGATCGTGACGAGGACGGGATCGATGGGGATCTTAACTAGCACTGACCAAGTTTAATGTGTGGGGATGACGGTCAAGGCGTCCTTCACCGACGAGGTCAAAGCTGAGCTGGCCAACGTCCAGCCGGCAAAACCGTGCTGCCAGGAGGCGGAGCTGACGGCGATGGTCGAGGCGCTGGCGGGTTCCGTCGACGGGGCGCCGTTGACGCTGCGCATCCCGCGCAATGCCGTGGCTCGGAAAGTCGTTCACCTCGCCAAGGTCGCCGGGGGCCGGGTGGAGACCGTGCGCAAGGGCGCCACGGAAAAACGACCCAGCTACCGGCTACGGCTCACCTTACCGGCCGGGCGGGGCTCGGCGGACGGCTGCTGTGCCCGGGCCACGCTCCGCGGGGCCTTCCTGGCGCGCGGCGTGCTGGGCAACCCGGCCGACGCCTACCACCTGGAGATGGCCGTGCCCATGGGCGCCGCCTACCTGGTGACCGCCGGGGCGGCGCGGGCGGGCATCGCGCTGAAACACACCACACGCCGTGGCCGGACGGTCTACTACTTGAAAGGCGCCGAGCCGATCTCACGGCTGCTCGGGTTGATGGGCGCCAACCGTGCAGTCATGCGCTTCGAGAACGACCGCATCCTGCGTGACATGCGCAGCCAGGCGAACCGCCGCGCCAACAGCGAGACCGCGAACATCGACAAGCGACTGCGGGCGGCGCTGCAGCAGCGAGAGGCGATCCGCCGGCTCAAAGCGCGCGACACGCGGCTGCAGTTGCTCCCACCCGCGCTGCGCGAGGTGGCCGAACTCCGCCTGGCGCACCCGCAGGCCGGCCTGCGCGAACTCGCCGAGCTCGCCCAGGTCAGTAAGTCGGCGGTCGCCAATCGGCTTCGCCGGTTGGTGACGCACGCGAATCGAAATGGTCTAATAGATCACGTGCGGGACATCCCGCAACCCTGACCAGGGAATTCCCCGAGAGCGAGGAGAGGCGTCATGCCGGTGAAGGTTGGCATCAACGGATTTGGCCGCATCGGCCGCAACGTCTTCCGCGCCGCCCGCGGCCGGCGCGAGTTGGAGATCGTGGCGGTCAATGACATCACGGATCCGCCGACGCTCGCGCATCTCCTGAAGTACGACTCCATCCTTGGCAACTACGCCGGCGACGTCAGCGCCGACGGAGATGCCCTCAAGGTCGACGGCGCCCGCGTGAAGGTCTTCGCCGAGAGGGACCCAGGCAACCTGCCCTGGAAAGACCTGGGGATCGACATCGTCATCGAATCGACGGGCCTCTTCACCGACGCCACCAAGGCGAAAGTCCACATCGACAAGGGAGGCGCCAGGAAGGTGATCATCTCGGCGCCGGCCAAGAACGAGGACATCACGATCGTACTTGGGGTCAACGGCGAACGGTACGAGCCACGGCAACACCACGTCGTGAGCAATGCCTCCTGCACGACGAACTGCCTGGCGCCGGTGGCGAAAGTCCTCCACGACAGCTTCGGAATCGAAGCCGGCCTGATGACCACCGTCCATTCGTACACGGGCGACCAGCGGTTGCTCGATGCGCCCCACAGCGACCTGCGACGCGCGCGGGCCGCGGCCCTATCGGTGATCCCAACCACCACCGGCGCGGCCAGGGCGATGGCGCTCGTCATGCCGGAGTTGAAGGGAAAGTTCCACGGCATCTCGCTGCGGGTGCCCACGCCGAACGTCTCGCTCGTCGACCTCACTGTGATGACCCGCGATCCCGTTTCTGTGGAGACGATCAACGAGGCGCTGCGGGAGGCAGCCGCCAGCGACCTCAAGGGAATCCTCGCGGTTACCGAGGACGAACTCGTCTCAAGCGACTTCAAGGGCAACTCCTACTCATCCGTCGTCGATGCGCCGCTCACGATGGTGGTCGGCGATCGTCATGGGAAGGTCTTTGCCTGGTACGACAACGAGTGGGGATATTCCTGCCGGGTCGTGGACCTCGCCGTGTTCATGGGTGACCGGCTGAACTGACTAACGACGTCAGCCAGGCCGGCACGCTCCAAAAAGCCACGATTCGCGACGTGGACGTCGCCGGAAAACGCGTGCTCGTGCGAGTCGATTTCAACGTCCCGATCGAGTCCGGCCAGATCGTCGACGATACCCGGATCCGGGAGGCGATCCCGACCATTCAGAACCTGGTCGAACGCAGCGCGCGTGTGATCTTGATTACGCACCTCGGCCGGCCGGACGGCCAGGTCGATGAGGCGTATCGGACCACCCCGCTGGCGCAGCGGCTCGGTGAGCTGATGGTTCGTCCGGTGCGCCACCTCGACGACTGCATTGGCCCGGCGGTCGAAGCCGGTGTGGGGGCGATGCAGGACCGCGAGATCGTGATGCTGGAGAATGTCCGCTTCCACGCAGGTGAGACGAAAAATGACCCGACCTTCGCGAAGCAGCTGGCCGCCCTCGGCGAGCTCTACGTCAATGACGCCTTCGGCACGGCGCACCGCGCCCACGCCTCGACGGTGGGTGTCGCCCAATTTCTGCCGGCGGTGGCCGGGCTGCTGATGGAGCGCGAGATCAAGACGCTGGGGCGGATCATGACGAACCCGCCCCATCCGCTGGTCGCCATCATCGGCGGCTCCAAAATCTCCACGAAGATCGGTGTTGTCCGCAGCCTGCTGGGACGCGTCGATCGCCTCTGCATCGGTGGCGCGATGGCCTGTACGTTCTTAAAAGCGAAAGGTCTGGAGATGGGCCGCTCGCTGGTCGAGGACGACCAGCTGGAGGTCGCGCGTTCGCTCCTGGCATCGGGGGCGACGCTCGTCCTGCCGCTCGACGCCGTCGTGGCCTCCGAGGCGAAACCGGGCGTCACGGTGAAAACCGTCCCGATCGACGCCGTGCCTGCCGATATGAAGGTGCTCGATGTCGGACCCATGACGGTCGAGCGCTTCCTGCAGACCTGCGACGGCGCGGCGGCGGTCGTCTGGAACGGCCCGCTCGGCGTCTATGAGGTCCCGCCGTTCGATCACGGCACCGATGCCTTAGCGCAGGGGCTCGCGGGAAGCGACGCCGAAACCATCGTCGGTGGCGGGGATCTCGTCGCGGCGCTGCAGAAACAGCAGCTGGCGGAGCGGATGTCGTTCGTCTCGACGGGGGGCGGCGCCACCCTCGAGTTCCTCGAAGGCAAGATCCTGCCCGGAATCGCCGTGCTACTGGACCGGAGTGCCGTCTGAGTCGATGCGCAAGCCACTGATCGCCGGCAACTGGAAAATGCATTTCACCGTCCCCGAAGGCCTGGAGTACGCACTGCGTCTTCGGCATGCGCTCGAGCCATTCGCGAACCGCGAGGACGTCGTGGTCCTGCCGCCGTCGCTGATGCTCTGGGAGATCGCGAACCTGCTTCGCGGTTGCCCGATCGAGGTCGGCGCACAGAACGCGTCGTGGGAAGACCAGGGACCGTTCACCGGTGAGATTTCGCCGAAGATGCTGGCGGGGTGGTGCCACTACCTGCTGATCGGGCACTCGGAGCGGCGCCAGTTGTTCAATGAAACCGATGAACAGCTCAACCGAAAACTGCAAGTGGCGCAGCGCAACAAGCTGAAGGTCATCCTTGCCGTGGGTGAGACCCTCGAGGAGCACGAGCTTGGACGGACCCGGGAGGTCATCACGCGTCAGCTGAGCGCTGCGCTCTACGGCATTACGGTCGAGCGCGCCACCGACCTGACGATCGCCTATGAGCCGGTGTGGGCGATCGGCACCGGGAAGGCGGCCACACCGGAATACGCGAACGAGACCATGGGCCTGATTCGCACCCTGCTTGCCGACAAGTTCCCGCGGCTCGCCGCAGAGATGCGCATCCTCTATGGGGGCAGCGTGACGTCGGCCAACGCGCGGACCCTGATGGAACAGCCCGAGATCGACGGTGCCCTGGTGGGAGGCGCCAGCCTGAAGGAGGCCGATTTCACGGAGATCGTGCGCGCCGCCGCTGAGGTAGTGCCGTCGGCGTGAGCGCGGACGGAGCGCCGGGACGCGCGCTCGTGCTCGTCATCATCGATGGCTGGGGATACCGCACCGATCCGTTCGGGAACGCGATTGCCGCAGCGAAGACGCCCAACTGGGATGCGCTCTGGACGCGATGGCCGCACACGACGCTTGCGGCGGCCGGCGAGCCCGTTGGGCTGCCAAAGGGCCAGCAGGGCAACTCGGAGGTCGGCCACCTGAACATCGGCGCCGGCCGCATCGTCTACCAGGACCTGACCCGGATCAACCGCGCGATCCAGGACGGCAGCTTTCTCACCAACCCGGTGCTGCGCGCTGCGACGCAGTCCGCGGCGGCCGGTCCGGCGCTGCACCTGATGGGGCTCGTCTCTCCTGGCGGCGTTCACAGCTCCACCCAACACCTGTATGCGCTGCTCGAGATGGCGCATTCACTGGGTGTACCTCGCGTGTCCGTGCATGCCTTCACCGATGGCCGCGACGAGCCCCCCACGAGCGCCGCCGATTACATGGCGGAGCTTGTCGAGCGCGTCCGCACGATCGGCACCGGCACGGTGGCCTCGGTGAGCGGCCGTTACTACGCGATGGACCGCGACAAACGCTGGGAGCGGACCGAGCGCGCCTATCGAACCGTGGTCGAGGCGACCGGGCCGACGGCCACGGACCCGGTGGCCTTGATCGAGCAGAGCTACGGCGCCGGCGTCACCGACGAATTCATCGTGCCGACCCGCATCGTGCCCCACGGCCAGCCCCCGCCTCCGCCGATGGCCGACGGCGACAGCGTGATCTTTTTCAACTTCCGGCCCGACCGGGCACGCCAGCTGAGCCACGCCATCCTGGATGAGCGCTGGCCGCATTTCGAGCGCAACCGTCGACCGAAGCTCGCGCACTTCGTGACGTTCACCGAGTACGAGGCCGGCCTCCCCGCGGAGGTAGCGTTCCGCGACGAGCCGCTCCGCCAGGTCGTGGCCGAGGTCGTCTCACAGGCGGGGTGGCGGCAACTCCACATCGCCGAGACCGAGAAGTACGCCCACGTGACCTACTTCCTGAACGGCGGACGTGAGGTTGCGTTTTCGGGCGAGGACCGGCTGCTGGTCCCGTCGCCGAGGGTGGCAACCTACGACCTGCAGCCGGAGATGAGTGCGGTTGGGGTCACCGACGAGCTCCTGCGGCGGCTCGATAAAGGCGACTACCGATTCCTGGTCGTCAACTTCGCCAACCCGGACATGGTGGGCCACACGGGGGTCTTCCCCGCGACGGTGAAGGCGGTCGAGGTCGTCGATGCCATGCTCGGTCGGATCGTCGGCCCCGTGCTGGGCAGTGGCGGCATCCTGGCCATCACGGCGGACCACGGGAACGCCGAATTGAAGGTCGATCGCGCAACCGGCGCGCCCCTGACCGCCCATACCACGAGCCCCGTGCCGCTCATTCTCGCCGGCGCGCGAGGGGTCCAGGGGCTCCGCGACGGCGGCAAGTTGGGCGATGTGGCGCCCACGCTGTTGCCCCTGGTCGGGCTCGACGTGCCCCGTGCCATGTCTGGTGACGACCTCACGGTTGCTGGGACTCCGCCCAGTCCTGTTCGAGCCGGCTGAGAAAGGTCCGCGCCAGCGTCGGCTCGCTGAGCAGGAGGTCGAGCTCATGGTTGCGCGTGAACCCGGAGCGTGACCAGTTGCAGCTACCGAAGAGAACCACCCCGCCGTCGAAGATCCCGAGCTTGGCGTGCAGCAGCTCATCGCCCGCCTGCCGGTAGAAGCGGACCGTGGCGCCCGCCGGCTGCAATTGCGCGAAGACGGCGGCATTTTGCGGCTGGGTCGGGTCCAGCAGGATGCGGAGATGCACACCACGACGCGCTGCCGCCACCAGCGCCTCCAGGACCAGGCGATCGCTCAAGACGAACATCTCGATATCGATCGACTGGTGGGCGGCGCCGATCGCGGCGAGCGCGGCCGCCCTGATCCCGTCACCGGGACGGGTCGTCAACACCTGAACGGCCCGGTCGGCGGCAGGGGATGGAATGATGGTCGGCTCACCCGCCAGCGCAAGGTCCTGCGTGAAGACGCGCTCGAGGTTGTCCACGACGGGGCCGGACGCCAGCACATCGAAGTCGTGGTTCGTCGACGAGTGCGTGCCCCAGTTGATACCGCCGACGATGGCACGGGTCCTGTCGACGATCAGCAGCTTTACGTGGTCGATCGTGAGGCGCTCCAGGGGGAAGGCCACCACCCTCACGCCCCCTTGTTCGAGCTGGGCCCAGATGGTTCGACTGCTCCGCTCCGATGGATCCTTGATGGCGGTCACCGTCACGCCACGGTCGCGGGCGTCAAGCAGCATGAGGGCGAGATCCGGTCGCTGGAACTCGTAGAGCTCGAGATCGATCGAGCGGCGCGCGTGGCTCAGCGCCTCGATGATCGCCGCAAAGGCGGCTGCGCCGTCGGGCAGCGGGACCAGCCGGTCGGCCCCGCTGCTGATCGGCGCCACGGGGACCGCCGGGAGGGCAAGGGCGGCGCCCGTCGGAGGGGCGGTACGGCCCGGCGCACAGGAGGCAGCCAGCAGCGCCAGGAGGAGGAGGGGCAACCGGAGGCAGCGGGTCGGGCCGTACACGTCCGGCATGCTACTACATATTTGTGTATATGTCAACGCCAGCCATCCGGCCGGGCTGGCGGAGAATTGGCGGTATAATTCAGCGGCTTCGGCCTCAATGAAATCCTTCCTCGGTATCGTCGAACTCGTCCTGGCCCTCCTTGTCATGCTGGGTGTGTTGCTCCAGACGCCCAAGGCGAGCGGGCTGGGCGGCACCATCGGTGGCGGCGGAGATTCGGGCGGTGGCTACCGCACGAAGCGCGGACTGGAAAAGAACCTGTTCTATGCCACGATCGGACTGGTCGTCCTCTTCGTGGTGGTCTCCGTCGTCTACATCCGAGTCGGTTGATCCGGCGCGGACTGCTCGCCCTCGGGGTGGGCGTGCCGCTGAGCGCGCTGCTGACGATTCTGGTCCTGGTTTTTCGTGGCGTCATCCTGTCACCCGAGGCGCCCCGACCCGGCGGCACCTACGTGGAGGGCGTGGTCGGCCTGGTCGGATCGCTGAACCCACTCTTTGGCGAGGCCACGGCCGGGCCCAACGACCTCGATGCCCTGCTCTTCGAGCCGCTCGTCCGCGTCTTACCAACCGGCACGGTCCAGGGACGGCTGGCCTCACATTGGGAAGTCAGCCCGGATGGGCGCAGCTATATCTTCACCTTGCGCCCGGATGCGCGCTGGTCGGACGGCACCCCCCTCACCGCCGATGACGTCGTCTTTACGGTTCGGACCGTCCAGGATCCGCAATTCCCGGGCGCGCTACTCAACCAGAGCTGGAAGGACATCATCGCCACGGCGGTCGACCCGGGCCACGTTCGCTTCGCGCTTCCCGGCCACAACGCGGGATTCCTGGCAAACCTCGAGCTGCTCGACATCGTGCCAGCACACCTGCTCGCGGGCAAGGCCATGGCCGAGCTCGCTTCGGCTTCTCCCAATCTGAACCCGGTCGGCACCGGGCCTTTTCGGATGGTGTCAACGCAGGGGGACCGGATCCAGTTGGAACGCAATCCGTTTGCCTGGCGCCGGCCCTGGCTCGAATCCGTCACCATCCGCAGCTTCCCGTCCCAGGCGGCGGCGTTAGATGCGCTCGACCGTGGCCAGATCGATGGTCTGGCCAATCTGACGCCGTCCGGTACCGCCCAGGAGCAGGCGAACACGCAGGTCAAGGTTCTCGCGAGCTCGACCTATCAATATGCAGAGCTGATCTTCAACCTGAAAACCGACGAGCCCTACTTCCAGGACGTCCGGGTCAGGCAGGCGATCGCGAAGGCGATCGACCGGACTGCGATCATCCGGGATGTCCTCGGCGGCCAGGCCGTGCCCGACGACTCGCCGATCCCGCGTTCGATCACGTGGGCCTATGACAGCGCGGCCCAGCAGCCCGCCTACGACCAGATCGCCGCCGCGAAGCTGCTCGACGACGCAGGGTGGACCCTGGTCAACGGCATCCGCACCAAGGGCACCACCAGCCTCAGCTTCGGCTTGACGGTGTCGAGCGACGTCCCGCCCTACGAACGGGTGGCCGAGAAGGTGGCCAGTCAGCTGTCGCAAGTGGGGATCGTCGCCGAGGTGCGTCCCGTCACCACAGCCTCCTTGATTCACGACTACCTCAACCCGCGGACCTTCGACATGACGCTCACGGCCTTCGACAATGGACCTGATCCCGACGTCTACTCCTTCTGGCACTCCTCCCAGGCCCACCCAGGCGGCTTCAACTTCGCGGGCATGAAGAAGAACGTCTTCATCGACGGCGACCTCGAGGACGGTCGTAACACACTCGACCTGACGGCCCGGGCCAAGGCTTATGCCACGTTCCAGGAGGATTTTGCCAAGGAGATTCCGGCGGTCTTTCTCTACAGCCCACGGTACGTGATGGCTGTCAACCGCCGCATCCGTGGGGTACGCCTTGATTCGGCCATCGAGCCGGAGGAGCGGTACGCCTACGTCAGCGACTGGTACCGCGAGGTGGGGCGATAAGCGCGCGCGAAAGTTGGGGGGTATGCGGCTGAAAGGACTTGAACCTTCAAGGGCTTGCGCCCACCAGGCCCTGAACCTGGCGTGTTTACCGATTTCACCACAGCCGCGTCGAACTACAGATTCTGCCATAGCCGGCCCGCGAGCGAAACCCCGCCGCCCCAACCATGCCCCGTCCCCTCGCTGAGCTGACGGCGAAGGAGCGGGCGACCTTCCGCCGGCGCCTCGACACACCCTCGAAGATCCAGCGGTTCCTCGACGAGATCCCGTACAACACCGAAGACGACGGGGAAACCTTCCGCTCGCCGCGGCGCGTCCTGCGCGACCAGACGGCCAACTGCATCGAGGGCGCCGTGCTGGCGGCCGCCGCGCTGCGAGTCCAGGGTGCCCCGCCGCTGATCATGGATCTCACCGCGGTGCACGACGAGGACCACGTGATTGCGGTCTATCGGTGGCGCCGGCTCTGGGGCGCGATCGGCACGAGCAAGTTCACCGGCCTGCGCAACCGGGAACCGGTCTACCGAACCCTGCGCGAGCTGGCCATGTCGTATTTCGAGCACTACTTCAATCTGGATGGCGAGCGGACCCTTCGCGGATACGGACGCCCCGTCAACCTGACTCGCTTCGACCGGCTCCATTGGATGACGGCAGAGATCGACCTCTGGCCGATCGCGGAGCACCTCGAACGGATCCCCCACGTGGCGTTGCTCCCGTCCAGTGTCACCAGGCGACTGACACCCGTCAGTCGTGGCGTCAAGGCCGCCGGCCTATTGGGACATCCCGCTGCAGGGAAGTGGCCCAGCGTTAGGGGCGATCCCTGAACTGCAAGAACCCCAGCCTTAGGCTGGCCGGCCCCCGTTGCCGATATCGGCGCTTCAATCGCTTCAGTTGGCGAACCGACAACCCCAGCACGGCTGCCCCTTCGGGCAGCGTCAGGCCGCCGCACATGAACACCCCAGCCTTAGGCGATTGACATTATCGGTATCACTTGTTAAATTAGCGAAACCATCATTCAAATGGCACGGCAAGCGGCCGTGGTGGCGGCGTTCGATCGGAGGAAGGGATGAGAAAGGGCGCAACGGAACCGGATATCCCTCTGGAGGCCGTCCAGTCACTCTTGACCCGGGTGATCTGGCAGGCGGTCGCGGACCTCAGCGTGGAGACCTATCGCTGCGAATCGGAGCGATTCTTTGCCGGGGAGACCTTTGTCGAATACTGCGACATCCTGGGCTGGAACGTCCGCCGGGCCCGTGCCAGTCTCGGACGCTTCGTCGACAGCGGCTCCCGGATCTCGGGTAACCACCTGCTCACGGCCGCCGAGCTGGCCGCGCAGCGCGTCCCCACCGTCTCCTCGGTCGCCGTTTAAGCTCGCGCTCGTCGGGGGGTTTGGCGGTCGCCTACATCCGGCTGGCGACCCGCTACACTGGGACATATCCCCATGAACCTCCTCCTCGTCGAGGACGAGCGCAAGCTCTCGACGCTGCTCAAGCAGCTCCTGGAGGACGAGCGGTACGCCGTTGACATCGCCGCCGACGGTGAACGGGCCCAGGAACTGGCGGAAACCGCGCGTTACGACGCCATCATCCTCGATCTGATGATTCCGAAGAAGGACGGCATCGAGGTGTGCCGCTGGCTGCGCCAGAACCGCATTCAAACGCCGGTCATCATGCTGACGGCGCGCAGCCAGATCCATGACCGTGTCGCGGGCCTTGACGCCGGTGCGGACGACTACCTGCCGAAGCCCTTCGCGTTCGAGGAACTCCTCGCCCGACTGCGGGCCCTCATGCGGAGGGAGCAAAAGAATGGCCACGCCAATCGGTTGCAGGTGGCCGATCTGGTGCTCGATCTGAAGACGCACCAGGTCCGGCGGGGGGACACGCCGATCGAGTTGACGGCACGCGAGTTCGCCCTGCTCGAGTTCTTGATGCGCCATCCCAACCAGGTGCTGACACAGGCGCAGATCGCGGAGCGCGTCTGGGACTACAACTTCGAAGGCACGACCAACCGCGTCGCGGTCTACATCTCGTACCTGCGCGACAAGATCGATGAGGGCCGCTCCCCGAAGCTCATCCAGACGGTGTATGGGGTCGGGTACCGGCTGTCGGGATGATGTTCCGGGGCGCGCTGGCGCGCCTCGCCGCACAGTATTTCGTGCTGCTCATTCTGATCCTTGGATGCTTTGATCTGATCGTCTACGTCACGGTCTCAGAGGCCCTGCACGCCAAAGCCGACAAAGATCTCCGCTCGGCCGTGACGCAGGCGCTGAGCAACGTGACCGTCACCGGGGACACGGTGAGCGTGACCGCCCAGGCGCTCCTCACCCCCAGCGTCGCCGAGGTGTTCGTGCGCGTGCTCGACCCCAAGGGCCAGGAAGTCAGCCAACCGCGCGCCGAGCTCAAAAAGCTCTTCAACAACCCGAGCCTCACGGCGCCGATCGCCGCGGCCAACGCCGGCCAACAGAGTGAGACGCAGGTCTCCAGCGGCAGCGAGCTCTACATGGTCGATACCCGCCCCATCCTGGCGAAGTCAAAGAAGGTCGTCGGCGTCTTGCAGGTGGCGCAACCGAACTCCTGGGTTGGTGACGCGCTCTCTCGGCTGGTGCGGCAGCTCGTGCTGGCGTCGGCCATCGGGATCGTGCTAGGCGCGCTCGCCTCGTTGCTGATGGCGACTCGCTCCCTCCGCCCCATCGGTCGTGCCTTCCAGCGCCAGCGAGAATTCGTGGCGGACGCGTCGCACGAGCTGCGCACGCCGCTCACCCTGATCCGGACCAACGTCGAGGCCTGGCTGCGGCGCTCCAATGGGACATCCCGCGTATATGCCAAGAGCATCGTCGAGGAGGTCGAACAGTTGAACCGGATCGTGGGCGATCTGACCACGCTGGCCCTGGCCGACGCCAGACAACTGCGGCTCGACCCCCGGCCGATGGAGCTCAACGAGGTCGTCAAGGGGCTGATCGTCCAGGCGACACCGCTGGCGGAGGAGCGCGGCGTCCAGCTTCGCCCGGATCTCAACGGTGGCGTTCGCGTGGACGCCGACCTGGTCCGGGTTCGTCAGCTTTTGCTGATCCTGATCGACAATGCCCTGACCCACACGCCCGCTGGCGGGGAGGTGTTGGTCGGCGTGGTGCGCCAGAACGGCCGCGCCCATGTCACCGTGAGCGACACCGGCGAGGGCATCCCCAGTGGAGACCTGCCCCATATCTTCGAGCGCTTCTACCGGGCGGATAAGGCGCGGACGCGCGAGAGCGGCGGCACCGGTCTCGGCCTCGCGATCGCCAAATGGATCGTGGACGCGCACAAGGGTGAGATCGACGTGAAGAGCGCCGAAGGCAAGGGCACCGAGGTCGACGTCAGCCTCCCGGCCCTCGACTGACCGCTACTCGACCTTGATCTCGCGCACCGGCTGCAGGGTCAGCAGCGCGATCAAGAAGAAGCCGGTGACGATGCCGAACATCACGCGATAGCCGACCGCGCTCGTGCGGTTGTTGTCGAAGGCGTCGATGATGGGCCCGAGGATCGGGCGCGCAATCAGGCCCGCGCTGGCGGTTGCGATATTCGAGACACCCATGTAGCGACCCGCCTCGGCTTTGGGGATCAGGTCGGTCATGAAGGCCCAGTCGACGGAAAGGAAAGTGCCGAGGGAGATGCCAACGATCAGGCCGAAGCCCAGAATCCACGGCAGGCTGGGCGCGAAGATGAGCAGCATCGAGCCCAGGGCGCCGATCAGGCAGGCGGCCGCGATCAACCGCTTCTTGCCGTAGCGTTCGGCGAGGAAACCCGCGGTCATGCACAGCATCGCCGCGAAGATGAGGATGGTTGCCTGCAAGGCGCTGGCGTAGAGGGACGCCTTTCCCTCCGAGTAATGGAAGGTGTAACGGATGAAGTTGAAGGCGTAGGTGCCGATCGCCACTGGCGCCATCAGGAAGAAGAGCCGAGAGACCATCAACCAGGCGAAGTCGCGGTACCGCCTGGCGTCGATGGCGACGCTGAGTAGGATCGAGCGGCCCAGTCGCTGACTCGATGCGGCGGTGCGCCGCCGATCGGGCACGCCGAAGATCACGAGTGCCCCAGCGATGGCGATGATGGCCGGCAGCGTCAGGATGGCGAGCTTGAGGTTGCCGGTCGGGATCAGCAGCGCGCCAACCACCAGGAAACCCACGATCGTGCCCACCATGTTCATCAAGCCGTAGTAGCCGGAAGCCTCCCCGCGCTGGTCGGCCGGAACCTGGTCGGGCAGCATCCCCTGGTAGGGGCCCTGGGCCGTGTTGGAGGCGATCTGGAAGGCGGCGTAGACGAGGAGCAGGGCCCAGAACGAGGTGACGAACGCGATCAGCGTCAGGAAGATGACGTCGCCGACGACGCCGATGGCGATGAATGGCCGACGGCGGCCGAGCTCGAAGCGACTGTTGTCGCTGATCGCGCCGATCGCCGGTTGCCAGACGATCGCGAACGCGGCGCCGATGGTGTCGAGCAGGGAGACGTAGGTGTTGACATCGACGGGGAACGCGATCGGCCCAAGGTGCGCGGTCATCGGATGGGTGAAGCGCGCGACGAGCAGGGGGATGATGTTGCCGCCCAGCGGCTGCATCGTGTAGGCAATCGCGAACCAGAACGAACTGAGCACGAGCATGCTCCGCCACGACAGATGCTTGCGCGCCGCCGACTCGTGCAACGTTCTCAGGAGGCGACGCTCGCCTTCCCACGCCAGGGCTCGCTGATTCCCCGCCATTCCCGGGGAGTGTAACGACGGCTGTCGTCGATTTGCTACGGTAGCGGGCGGATGGCTCGTTCCAAGATCACGGTGGTCGGCGCCGGCAACGTGGGCGCGACCCTGGCGCAGCGCCTCGCCGAGCGCGGCTATGCCGACATCGTCCTGGTCGACATCGTCGAAGGCCTGCCGCAGGGAAAAGCGCTCGACATGCTCGAGGCCGGGCCGATCGTTGGCTACGACTCCAGGATCGTTGGCACCAACGGCTATGAGGAGACGGCAGGCTCGAGCGTCTGCGTGATCACCTCCGGTGTCCCACGCAAGCCGGGCATGTCTCGGGACGATCTGGTCAAGACCAACCAGAACATCGTCCGAGGCGTCACGCAGGAGCTCGTGCGCCGATCACCTGACGCCATTCTGATCGTCGTCAGCAACCCGCTCGATGCGATGGCACAGCTGGCCTACGAGGTCAGCAAATTCCCGCGCGCGCGGGTCATCGGGATGGCGGGCGTCCTCGACACGGCGCGGTTTCGCAGCTTCATCGCGCAGGAGCTCAAGGTGTCGGTGCGGGACGTGCAGGCCTACGTCCTCGGTGGCCATGGAGACACCATGGTGCCGCTGGCGCGGATGTGCACGGTCGCCGGCATCCCGATCAGCAAACTGATCAAGCCGGACCGCATCGAGGCCATCGTCAAGCGCACTCGCGACGGCGGAGCCGAGATCGTCAACCTGCTGAAGTCGGGCAGTGCCTACTACGCGCCCTCGGCGGCGGTCGCCGAGATGGTCGACGCGATCATGCTCGACCGCAAGCAGATCCTCCCCTGCGCCGTGCGCCTGGAAGGGGAATACGGCATCCGCGACCTCTTCGTCGGCGTTCCGGTCAAGCTCGGGGCGGCCGGCGCGGAAGAGGTCGTCCAGCTCGACCTCACCGAAGATGAGCGTGCCGCACTGCAGCGATCCGCCGACTCGGTCAAGGAGCTCGTCGGCATCATGGGCCTTTAGGTCGGCGCGGCCTTTCCCGGTATCCTGTGAGTCAGTGACCATCGAGATCCACAGCGGGTATATCCCGGAGTCCAAGCGTCTGATCGACAACCCGACCGGCGAAGAGTTGCGAGCGTTGACCGCGAACATGCCTAACGCACGGCACACCATTTACGACAACTACAACGTCCATGCGCGCGTCGACTCCCGCAGTACCAAGAGCACCTACATCGTCACCGACCGCCCCCAGGAGCACACGGCGCAAACCGTGACGCCCGACGAGGGGCACAAGTGGGCCAGGATCCAGGACGACTACATCCGCAGCCAGGAAATGGTCGTCGTCGACGGCTACATCGGCAACGAGGCAAAATTCCAGACGCCGGCCCGGCTCATCATCGAGGCTCGCAACGCGAATGTCGCCGGGATGCAGCGTCACCTCTACTACCCGCGAAATGGGCATGGCGTTCAGCCCGAGATCACCATCATCGACACGCCGAACCTGACGGCGCCGGGCTATCCGAACGATCGTGCGATCTTCGTCGACCTCGAGGCCGGCATCACCCGGGTGATCAACTCCGACTATTTCGGCGAGTCGAAGAAAGGCGGCCTTCGCATGTGGAACAAGAAGGTCTACGACGCCGGCGGCCTCGCCCTCCATGCCGGCTGCAAAGTGGTCCCGGTAGGCAACCAGCAGCGCGTGTTCTTGATCGTCGGCCTCAGTGGCACCGGCAAGACGACCACCACGTTCACTAGACAGAACAATTCCAAGCCGGTCCAGGACGACTTCGTCGCCCTGATGCCGCAGGGAAAGATCTATGGCACGGAGAACGGCTGCTTTGCCAAGACCTTTGGTCTGGACCCGAAACACGAGCCGACCATCTATGGCGCCATAACCAAGCGGGATGCATACCTGGAAAACGTGTCGCAGAAGGAAGGCGAAGAGGCGGTCGACTTTTTCGACACGAGCTACACGCAGAATGGCCGTGCGACGTTTGAGCTGTCCGCGCTGGGCTGGGTTGAAGATGCGCGCAACATCGGCCCGGTCGACGCCCTGCTGATCCTGAATCGCAATGACAACATCATTCCGGGCGTGGCCAGGCTCGACTCAGCGCACGCCGCCGCCTACTTCATGCTCGGTGAGACGCAGGGAACCTCAGCCGGCGGCAAGGACGAGATGGGAAAGGCGCTGCGGGTCCCGGGGACCAATCCGTTCTTTCCGCTTCGTCACGAGCAGCAGGGCAACCGTTTCTTGGAACTGCACCGGTCGCGCCCGTTCGAGGTCTACCTGATGAACACGGGCAACGTCGGTGGCGGGGAGGGGAGCCCGAACAGCAAAAAGGTCACCATCGCGGCGTCGAGCGCGATCGTCAAAGCGATCGCCGAAGGCACCATCACGTGGACGCCGGATGCGGACTTCGGCTACGAAGTTGCCGAAGCCGTCCCCGGCATCGACGATATCGAGTTGCTGCAACCAAAGCGGCTATACCAGCGGAGCGGGCGCGCCGACGAGTACCGCCGCTGGGTGGAACGTCTCCGGCAGGAACGCGCGGCGGAGTTCCAGAAGTATCCCGGGCTGGACAAGGAGGTCGTCTCCGCCGTCCGTTAGGCAGCCTCGGCCTCCCCGATTCGCCGCCCGTAGTAGTAGGCCGCCACGACGGCGAGTAGCACAAGGATCGCGATCGGGATGGTGAACGGACCGAGGGCGCTCGCAACCCGCTCGTAATTCTGGCCCAGCTTGAAGCCGGCGTAGGCCAGGGCGAGATTCCAGGGGATCGCGCCGAGCAGCGTCGCCAGGGTGAAGGGCACGACAGTGATGCGCGAGAGCCCCGCCGGGAACGAGATGTAGGTGCGGATAACCGGTAGGAGGCGCCCGGCGAAGACCGCCAACAGGCCCCAGCGCTCGAAGAACCGGTTCGCCAGTCGGAGATGCCCGGCGGTGAGACCCACGCGCCGGCCCGGCCCGAGGATCAACGTTTCGCCGTAGCGCTTGACCAGCAAGTAGGCGACCAGCGATCCCAGGAGGTTGCCGGCGGTCGCGGCAATGACGACCCCGATGAACGAGAGCTTGCCCTGCGAGGCCAGTGCGCCTCCAAGGGGAACGACGATCTCGCTGGAAATCGGGATGCCCGCACTTTCCGCGGCCATGGTCAGGAAAATCGCGATCAGGCCGCCGGCGCTGATGATCTGGATGAGCTGATGCGACATTCGGCGAAGCCTAGCAGTTAGCCTGTACCGTACATGCCGGCACGAAGCCCGCGCGACGCGGCCGACGACGCGCTCGGCCAGTTGGTCGAGCGGCTGACGACCTCACATCACCGGCGACGCCTGGCGCGCGTGAGCTGGACCACCGCCGCCGACCCTCCGCCGGGTGGATGGGCGGCGGGAGAGCCCCCGCCGCGACCGGGGAACGCGCTGACCGTGCTGATCGATGGAGCGGACGCGCTCCAGGCGATGGCCGCGGCGATCGCCGAAGCCCGATCGCATGTCCACATCACGGGCTGGCACATCACGCCGACCTTCGCCATGACCCGTGGCGAGCGGCCGGTCGCCTTGAAAGAATTGCTCGCTCAGGTTGCCGAACGCATCCCCGTACGGGTATTGATTTGGGCCGGCGTCCCGGTGCCGGTCATGAAGCCCTGGCGGGGCGACGTCCGCAAGGTGCGTGACGAGCTCACCGACGGCAACCACATTCAGTGCGCGCTCGATGCCCGAGAGCGGCCGATGCACTGCCACCACGAGAAGACGATCCTGATCGACGATCGGCTCGCCTTCGTCGGTGGCGTCGACCTGACCAACTTCAATGGCGACCGCTGGGATTCGCCGGACCACCCGTCGCGCGGCGCCGTCGGGTGGCACGATGTCGCGGCCCGTATCACGGGGCCCGCCGTGCAAGACGTGGCCGAGAACTTTGCGATGCGCTGGCGGGCGATCACCGGCGAAGCCCTCCCGCCGGTCGCGACGCCGTCAACCGCGGGTGACATCGAAGTGCAGGTCGTCCGCACGGTGCCGGACGGCACCTACCCGCAGCTCCCCCGCGGGGACTTTCGCATCCTCGAGTCCTACCTGCGCGCCTTGCGAGCCGCGCAACGCTTCATCTACCTGGAGAATCAGTTCCTCTGGTCACCCGAGATCCTTGCGGTCCTTCGCGAAAAGCTCGCCCGGCCGCCGACACCCGACTTTCGCGTGGTGCTCGTTCTACCCGCCAGGCCCGACTCGGGTGCCGACGACACCCGCGGCCAGCTCGGGACGCTCGTTCAGGCCGACGGCGACGGGGGCCGGCTGCTGGCGTGCACGCTCTACGCCATCGGTGGGGAAAAGGACTGGCAAGTCTACATCCACGCCAAGGTGGGCATTGTCGACGATGCCTGGATGACGATCGGCTCGGCGAACCTGAACGAACACTCGCTGTTCAACGACACCGAGATGAACGTTGTCACGCACGACGCCGACCTGACTCGTCAGACGCGGCTCCGGTTATGGGCTCAGCACCTGCAGCGGCCGGTCAACGAGGTCGCGGCTGATCCCATCGCCGTCATCGATGGCATCTGGAGACCGATCGCGAGCGAGCAGGCGGAGCGCCGCAAGCGCGGAGAACGGGCGACCCACCGTCTCACCCTGCTGCCGGGGGTTTCCCGGCGATCGCGCCTCCTGCTCGGCCCCCTGCAGGGGCTGGTCGTCGACGCCTGAATCAGGCCGCCATTTCGTCGGTAAGCGTCAGACCCAGTGCACCCCAGTCGGCGATTAGCGCGACCGCGAGCTCACCGATCCCGATCTGCCACGAATGCGGCGCATCGGACCAGTTGAATTCTCCGCGGGCCAGGCGTGAGGAGGCATGGGGCTCAGCCGCCACCATGACCAGCCCACTGGCATTCGGCACGTGCTCGGCCAGGCTCTGAACATTCAGCCGCCCGCCTTTGGCGGGCATCTTGTTGACCACGAGGAAGAGCGGACGCTGGGCCTCCGTGAGCCGTCGTGCCGCCTCGGCGACCAGGCTGGCCGTGGCCGGTTCGGCGTCGGAAATCAGTACGATCTCATCGGCCGTCGCCATCGCCGCCCTGGATGCCGGGTCCTGCAAGCCGGTGCCGCAATCCAACACGATGACACCGACGAGGTCCTGTAGGCGCCGGATGACGCTGGTGTAGGCCGCCTCGTCGAGGCGCGCCATCCGTGAGGGATCGGTTGGTGCCGGCAGCACCATCAGCCCGTGCGGTCCTCGACCGAGCGAGGTATCGAGCCGGGTGACGCTGAGAGACGGATGCCCGAGGACGTCCAGCAGGTCGTCGACGTAGATACCGTGATGTGGCGTCAGGGTGCGGCCCAGGGAGCCGTAGTCGGGGTTCGTATCGATGGCAACGATGCGGTCGCGCCGAGCCAGGGCGAGCAACGTCCCAAGCAGGGCACTGATGGTCGTCTTTCCCACGCCACCTTTGGGCGAGACGACCGCGATGGTCACGCATTTCCGCAACCGCGGCGCGGCGATCGCCATCATCAGCCGGTTTCGGTATTCGCTTTCGCGCCACGTGAGACGAGCCCGTTCAAACGGCGAGGGCGCCAACTGAAGGGTGAGTGTGGCGGGGCTCGGCGTCCCGGTCGGCAATGGACCGGCCGCCGTGGTCGCCGTCCGGGCGGTGACCGGTGGGCGCCCGAAAAACGCGGCCGCGGCGCCACCGAGCCGGTCGATCCGCGAGGCGCGGAGCGGGAGCACCGAGCGGGTTCGCTGTTCAGGGGATCCGGTGCCCAGCCGTGGCGCCTTGGGATCGCCGGACTCCGTGGCTGCCATGCTGGCGCCCGCGTGGGCTACCTGCAGATAGAGGATGGTGCCGTCGACCACGCCGCACTCGAGCAGTGTCCGGGTGGCGGGAAACGCCTCCTTGCCGGTTGCTCCGACGGTCCACACCCCGCCGGCCGGACTTTCGCCGTTCGCGGTGAGCTCGACGAGGGTCGGGATCAATTCGACGATCGGAGCGTCGCCCGGCACTGTCAAATCCGCCCGTTTTTGCGGGCCGACGACCGTCACCAGCAGCATGCGCACCGCACCGACCTCCCTGCCGCCGTGGCGGCCCTGATTCTGGTGAAACGCCAGGTGAGGGCCTAACTTTCGAGCCGAGAGGGCGGGCTGTACAGCGTCTGGACCAGGCAGGTGCGGCGATGCGGGCGCACCAGGTAGCCCCGTCCTGGGGGCAGCAGTGCCGCCCGCTGGGTGCCAAGCAGCGGGCCTTCCTGCGGGTCGCCTGAGAGGATCAACCCGGGCGTCCCGAGCTCCTTGACCCGCTGGAAGACCGGCTCGAAGCTGGTGCGGGCGGTGCCGCCCACCCGCCGGGCCAAAACCAGGTGGAGGCCGATGTCGCGGCCCTGGGGAAGGAGTTCCACCAGCGGGCTGAGGGGGTTCCCGGACGGCGAGAGCACCAGGTCATAGTCGTCGACGATGAGGACGTAATGGGAACCCCGCCACCAGTTGCGCTCCAGCAGGTCCTCTCGGGTCATCGACGACGAGGGGAGGCGGCTGACAACGGTCTCCCGCAGCCGCGCCAGGGCATCCTGGACCATCGGGGCCGTGCAGGTATAGGCGAAGATGTCCGGCCCGTCGGCCGCGTCGATCAGCGTGCGCCGGTAATCGACGACCAGGAACTGCAGCTCTTCGGCGCGGTACCGGCTGCGTAAACCCTGCATCACGGCGCGCAGCAGGTTTGTCTTCCCGGACTCCGCATCCCCGAACACCAGGAAGTGCGGATCCGCACCGAGGAGGTCGAGGCCGACGGGCTCGAGCCGATACTCCTCCAGACCAAAGGCGACGCCGGTCTCCGCCGTCGCATGCGCCAGCGCGCTGCCCTCCACGAGGGTGGGAAGCATACGGATGGGCGGTGCCGCGACGCCGGGCCACATCTTGCCGGCACGCTCGGCCAGTTCTCCGATTGCTTGCTGTAGCTGGGTGGTTTCCGGCTGGCCGTCCAACCGCGGCAGCGCGACCTGGAACTGCAGGCCCGCGCTCGTCAGTCCACGACCCGGCACGTTCGCGGGCAGTGACTGCGCGGCGGCCCGGCTGACTTCGGAGTCGGCGGGGTCGTTCAGACGGAGCTCGAGACGATTGCCAACGTGGTCGCGAAGGCTCGAGCGGATGTCAGCCCAGCGGCTACTGGTGAGCACGACATGGACGCCGAAGTGAAGGCCGTTGGCGGCGATCTCGGCCACCTCGGCGTCCAGGCCCTCGAACTCCTGGTGAAGCAGGGCCCAGTTGTCGATTACCAGGAAGACGTCGCCGTAGGGAGACGCAGCGAGGTCGCCGCGATCGCGACGACGGCGATAGGCGGCCATCGAGTCGATGCCGAGCTCCCGGAAGGTGAGCTCGCGCTCATCGACGACAGCCCGCATCTCGCGCACCAGGCGCCGGACCTTGTCCGGCTCGAGCTTCCCGCAGACAGCGCCGACGTGCGGCGCCCGCTCGAAGGCACGCAGCCCGCCGCCACCGAGGTCCACGCAGTAGAACTGGACGTCCTTGGGCGAATGGGTGTGGATGAACGCCGCCAGGAGTGTGCGAAGCAGTGTGCTCTTGCCGGTCTGCGACGCACCCACCACCGCGAGGTGACCCCCGCTGCCGGCGAAATCGAGCATCAGTGGTTCCTGCGACTGCTGCGCCGGTACGTCGATGAGGCCGATGGGGACGCGGAGCTCGCCGGCGCCCGCCCAGGCGACCTGGTCGAGGGTGATGGCGGGCTGCAGCGGAGGCAGCCAGACCTGGTGGACGATCGCAGCTCCCTCGCGAAGCCGGTCGACGACGGCTTCCATTTCCGTTCGCAGGCGCGGGAGCATCAGGGCATCCCTCGATGCGGGCTCCGCCCCGGCGGCGGGCCCCGGTGCAAAGGCGCGGATGGCCGCCGGGACGCTGGGGGCACGATGTCGCTCGCGGTAGGGGGTGGAGATGAGCGCGGTCTTGAAGCGCTGGTAGAGGCTCGTGTCGACTTTGAAGTAGCCGACTCCGGGAAAGGCGGGCAGGTAATACGCGTCCGCCGTACCGAGCACCGCGCTACTCTCGCCGGCGCTGAAGGTGCGAAGGCAGATGCGAAAGCGGAGGTGGCCCTCCAGGCCACGGATGCGACCTTCGTCCAGGCGCTGGGTGGCCAGCAGGAGATGCATACCGAGACTTCGTCCGAGGCGGCCGAGGGCCACGAACAGCTCGAGAAAATCGGGACGGTTGGCGAGCAGCTCGCCGAATTCGTCAACGATGATCAGCAAGTAGGGCATCGGCTCGAGCTGCGGATCTTGCCGGCGTCTCGCATGGTACTCGCGGATACCATCCAGATTGCCTGCCTGGCGCAGCAGGCGCTGCCGCCGTTCCTGCTCGCCGAAGAGCGCGGCTCGCATCCGATCGACCATCGTCAGGTCGCTCTGCAGGTTCGTGATGAGCCCCGCGGCATGGGGAAGGCGGGCCAGCTCCGCGAAGGCGGCGCCCCCCTTGAAGTCGACGAAGACGAAGCTCAACGTCTCCGGGTCATGGCGGATGGCGAGCCCGGTGATGATCGTCCGGAGCAACTCGCTTTTGCCGGAGCCCGTGGCGCCGACGACGAGGCCGTGGGGTCCCATTCCGCCATGCGCCGCTTCCTTCAGGTCAAGGATCAGAGGCTCGCCGTCGGCCCGGATGCCGATCGGTGTCTGTAGCAGCTGGTCAGGGTCGCTAGGTAGCCAGCTGTGCTGCGGGTCGACGGCGTCCGCGGAGGGATACCGGAGCAAATCCAGCAGGCGGATGTTTTCCGAGAGCTCGCGGCGCCGGCTGTGCTCCTCGAGACGGAGGGGCGCCATGGCGCGTGCGATCGAGTCGCACATCTGAACCTCGGCCCGGTCGGCGAGCAGCTTCCGGAGCCGCACACCGCCAGGCGTGGTCTCTTCAAACGAAAGATGTCCGCTATCCGATACCTCGATGCGCGCCCGGACCCGCGACGGCGCATCGCTGGGGAGGTCCACCAGGCAGACGATCGTGACCTCGAGGTCCACGCCACGATTGAAGAGCTCGTCGAGGAGCGGCAGCCGGGCGATCGATGCCCTGGGAGAGAATCCGTCGACGATCACGAGCAGGTGGTAGGGGGCGACATGGGTTTGGGTGCCGTCCTGCCGCTCGCTGAGGCGCCGCAGATGATCGACCCGCGGCTTGATCTCCGCCTCCAGCATGGCGTGGAAGTCGGCCAGCTGGTCGGTCATCAGGCACGTGAGGTCAAGCTCGCCGTCTGCCAGCGCGGACATGCGCTGCTCCCGCGCGTGGGGAAGCCATTTCAGCCATTCCCAGTCGTCGGCGGCATCGGGTGGGAAGTACGTCATGATCCGAAGGTCCTCGGGTGCTTGGAACGCGGCCAGCTGGCAGAGCAGCGATCGCACCACGCCGCGACCAGTCGGGCGGTCTCCAATGACCGCGAGGGTGCCGACCTGGCGAAGCGGCTGCACCATGGGCGCCCAGGGAAGGGTGGCAAAGCGACTGACCAGGTCCTGCGCTCGGCTTAGCAGGTCGGGGTCGTACTCAACCAAGGGGTTCGAGCCGAGGTCGAGCCTGACGGCGGAGCTGAGTGGCTTGGGGCCGAGCCCGATCCGGACTGCGAGGAAATCGTCGTCTTCGCGGCGCCGCTCCCAGAGGTTTTGCCGTCGCATGACGAATGTCCAGAGCTTTTGCAGGTCCGGGTAGAGGCGGGCGTCCACATCCTGCTGCATGTCGGCCACCCGCTGCAGGGTGGTTTCACGTTCGCCGAGATACTTGAGGTAGCGCTCCCGGTCCGCCTTGCGCTTGTGCTTCACGCCGAAGTGTTGCTGCAGGCGCAAGGCGATGCCGAGGCCGACCGAGAGCACCACGGTGGTGCCCGCGAGGATCAGCATCGCGAGGTTGTGGTAGAAGACGACGAAAACCAGTGACCCGGCGCTGCCGATCACCGGAACGAGGAATTGCAGCCAGGAGCTGGCGCCCGGCGCCGGAGTCTGGAGAGTGGGAGGCGCGACGATGACCACCTCGGTGCTGGGCGGCGCCTCGGGGTAGGTGCGGGCGGGGCGGTGATAAATGCCTTCCATCGACGCGCGTATCCCCTGAACAAGGAATAACGGGGCCCCGGGGGGTATCCGGCGTTACCGGATCGTGACCGGAGGCTAGCGGCGGCCGGCCGCGCCCGGGGCGCTGCGAAAGAAGAGCGGCTCCAGGCGTCGCTGCGCTTCGAGCAACTTCTCGGCGGATTGCCACTGAGCACCCAGCATCACGACGACGCCGCCGTCGGCCTGACGCTCGACGACGGCCTGCGGATCTCGCTCGAGGACGGCGAAGTCGAGGTCGCGCACACGGTCGGGGCCGTAGCACGTGTACCAGTGCAGCCGCTGCTCGTACATGAGGTCATCGTCCAACCGGGCATCCGCGTTCTCGTCCGATGCGATGCACCCCCAATACGGCTTCCAGATCGGCTTGATGGATTCGAAGAACTCCTTTGCTTGAGCCGGGGTGATCCCGCGGACGAACTCCACGATGACCCCGTTGTGGAAGCGCGGCTTCGTATTGCCGACCCGAAACGAGGCGGTCACATCGGCGACCTCGGGGTCGCCGCCGGGGAACGTGATCCCGACACCGAAAATACTGCCCAACTCGGCGAAGACCTGGCCGCCCTCGCGGTTGAGGTTCGCCTCAATCAGCTCCTCGATGGCCGATCGCTTATGCTCCACCGTCACCTCTCGGTTTCCACGGTAGCCGGTGAACGGCCGGTTGCCAGTGAGCACGGCCAGCCGCTCCAAGGTGCGAAGCACGCGGTCCACCCAGGCATGCCGCTCGAGCTGTTCGGCCGGGGAGTAGAGCACGACGTCAAATGCGCCCTTCATTACTGTCCCGGCTCAGTCGATTTCCCTGCCGCGATCGCGCGGCGACGCTACGCCCGGGGCTGTGAGGCGCGCTCGCTTTCCCAGAACTTATCACCCGACGCACGCACGTACTGATCCAGGAAGTCGGTGAACGAAGATCCAACAGTGTCCCATTCGGCACGCCGGTCGATCGGCAGCGCGATCATCACCTGCCCGTCGTCAGGCGCGGACCGGTCACCGCGAATCAGCAACAGGTCAGAGTCGCCGAGGAACTCTCCAATGAAGATGTCGCCTGGTCGGTAATCCCTTGACCGTTCACGTGCGATCTTGGGGCTCCGTTCTGCAACCTCTTCGGCCGACCAGAACACAAGGCCCCACTGACCGTATTCGACATCCTCAAAGAGCCGCGCCGAATCAACTCTGTCCCAAAATGCCTTCAGGTCCGACGGCAACGATGCCGAACATGCTGCCTCGACTTTGTCTGCTGACCACGGCACAGGATTACTCAGGCTGCAACTGAGTGGGAACGGACTTGGGCCGCGGCGATGAACCACGACCCTTGGCTCGGACCCGAACGACCGGACCCTTCCCAGGACCTCATCGATGGTCGCCATCATTCCCCTCCGGGCGGAGAGTAATCCCGCCAAAACGAGTTGAATTCGGACTGGTGGAGGCCGCGCTCCACAGGTACGAGGTTATCGAAGTCATTAGTCCCGCCGTATTCACGGGGGCGGATGTGATGGATGTCGTATTTTTGCCATCCCCCCTTAGGCGTCTTGAATCCACGACGGTACCATTGGGCAATAAAGGCGCCGCGTTCCTCCGTGGTCCACGTAACCCGGTCGACTTTTGCGACGAGCTTCATCGGGCCGGTCGGGAACGGAATTGGCTGTCCGGTGCGGGGATCGAGGATCTCCGGGTAAGGCTTCCCAGCGCCGTTGACAATCGGCGTCGCCGGCTTAGCCACCGCCGCGTCCCGCTCGAGTTGGCGGGCGAGCACCTGAGCCTCCGCCTCAGGGACACCCTCGCGGCGGAGCGCGCGCAGCAGAGTGCCCCCGACCTTTCCCAGAGGTAGTCCGGTGACGGTGCCGAAGAGCACGCTGGGTCCGATCTCGTTCCAGTCGATCTTGCCGCTGGCCAGCCAGCTGATGATGGCCGTCTGGCCTCCGGCAGCGAGCCCCGCCCCCAGGTGGGTCGCGGCCACAAAGGCGGTCAGCCCGCGGATGGCTGTCATCGCGGTGGCAAGGGCTCGGAGGACGGCGACGGCTACGGACGTCGCCTCCGCGGCGGCGGCGGTCGCCTCGGCGGTAAGCGCGGTCGTTTCGGCGACGGTGGCAGCCGTCGCTGCATCGTCAACCGGGTCCAGGCCAAGCTGGATGACGGCCCCAATCAGCAACAGCCCCGACACCGCGGCGCCGATCTCCGCCTCGCGACGCTTTTGTTGGGCGTATTCGAGTCCGCTCGCGAGCGAGTTGAGCCCGGCGGCCAGCTCTCGGAAGTTGTTCGCGAATTGCTCCGTGCCCGCATACAGGGAGTTCGAGAGTTCAGCGAACTGGAGACTCGCCTCACCCTGCCACGAGCCCGGACCGTCGGTCAGGGTGGCGAGCGCTTGCGCGAGGTCGCGCGCCGACCGGTCCATCGCATCCGCCGCAGCGTGGAACGTGCGGGCTGCAGCAGCCACGGCGGCCGGATCGCCCTGTGGCGGCGGCGAGGCCTGTGCCGTGCGGCCGTAGCCTGTGCTAATGCCTGGCATGGCTGATCACTGGGGCCCCCCGCTACGGGAGACCACTTCGTCATCCGTCTCCGTGTAGGCCTGCAGGGTAGTTTCGAGCGCACTCGCGACGTTGTCGAGGGCGGTGGCGAGCTCCCGCAGATTGGAGGACCAGATCGACCAGACATGATCGAACTCGGTGGCGGTCCTGATGTCACCGATTACCGCCGGGCTGGCAAGGCTGTGCCCTGCGCCTGTTAGACGGCCCTGTACGTCGCGGACCTGGTTGGCGGCCTGCCGGTAACGAGCGGCCGCCGACGCCAGCACCGCGGGGTCGACCTGGATCTCCATGGGGATATGCGCTCCTAGGCTCGATCAGCCGCGGCTGCTACATCTTGTTGAAGCTCGTGGCGATGCCCTGCTCGGTGTCGGCGTAGTGGCTCGAGGCCTGCGCCATCAGCTGAGACATCCCGGTGAGGGCCTCGTGGAGACCGGCCGCATCACGTTGCCACTGCCCCCAGAGCTCTAGGAATCGCGACTGTGCGACGCCGGCCCAGTCGGAACCGAGCGGCTCGACATTGCTGGCGAGTTGCCGCAGCATGCCTTCGATATTCGACGCCCCACCATTCAATTGCGATGACACCTGCTGAAGCTGTTCAGGGGTGACCCTCACGAGACCCATAGTTTTCCTCCTCGTCGGCTTCGCGACCGACGTCTTTAAGGAGGTTTTACCGTCCGAACCTTACGCACGACCTTGCGGGAGGGCTGCGGCGTTACCTGGCTTCGACAACCGTTACAAGGAGGAGAGCGGTCCCGTTACTCAGCTCTCCCACTGAGAGACGGCCAGGAAGTACGGGCGGATGTTGCACCGCCAACCGATCAAAGGGTGAACGCCCAACCGTCCCGGCGGGTCTTCATCGAGATAGGGCTGCCGCACTTCCTGCCAATTGGGTTGGCCGTTGCAGTGAGGGCATCGCACCGGCGGACGGACGGCTTCCATGCATGAGCTATCGTACCGGCAGGAGGTTCTTGATGAAGCTGTTGGGATTTCAGATTCCGAATTACACCTTTCCGGGTGTAACCGACGACAAGCTCTTCGACCATGTCGCCATGCTCGCCAGCACCGCGGAGAAGGCCGGCTTCGACTCCGTCTTCGTGATGGATCACTTCTATCAGCTCCCCAATATCGGGCCCCGGACCGATGCGATGCTCGAGGGTTACACGGTTCTGGCGGGGATTGCCGCGCGAACGAAGAAGATCCGCCTCGGCACGCTGGTGACGGGCGTGACGTACCGCAATCCCGCCTTCCTCGCAAAAGTCGTGACGACGCTGGACATCATGTCATCGGGGCGGGCGATCCTGGGACTTGGCGCCGCCTGGAACGAGGATGAGCATCGCGGGTACGGCTATGAGTTCCCGCCGGTCGGGGAACGCCTCAGCCGCCTCGAAGAGGCCCTGCAGATTTGCCGTGCCATGTTTCGCGATGAGGCGCCAACTTTCGAGGGCCGCTACTACCGCATCGAAGGCGCGCTGAACTTCCCTCGACCGATCCAGCCCAACGGTCCGCCGATCATGATCGGCGGCGGCGGTGAGCAACGGACGCTCAAACTGGTCGCCCAGTACGCCGACATGTGCAACATCTTCGGCGACGTCGCAATGGTGCGGCACAAGATGGACGTCCTCGAGCGGCATTGCGAGACGGTTGGTCGCGATCCCAGCACGATCGTCAAGACCCGGCTCGGAACGCTTGTCATTCGCAAGACCAACGAGGAGGCCGAGCGGCTCCTCGAGCAACTCCTCAACCGGCCCGGGATCGATCAGGAACGGGTCCGCTCCATGCTCATGGTCGGCGGCCCCGACCGAGTGGCGGAGCAAGCGCAGAAACTCCTCGATGCCGGACTGGACGGCCTGATCTTCAACATGCCGCACATGGAGGATCCCGAGGCGATCGAGCTCGCGGGGAAGACGCTCGCCGGCCTGCGGCAGCCCGCCGGGGCTCGATAGTCTCCGGTCGATGGCTGGGGAGCGCCTCTACTCGATCACCGAGGCCGCCGCGAAGCTTGGCGTGTCACCCGCGACGATTGCCACATGGATCCGCCTTGGCATTGCCACGGCGAGCCGCCAGGACGAGTTGGGTCGCAACCGCTATACGGACGCGGACCTCGTCGAGATGGAGCGGCGCTTCCAGGAGCGACAGGCGCGGAAACGCGTTTGACTTGAACCGATGGCGAATCACTCATAGACTTACAGGGCCTTAACCGCTTCGCGCATGTTCTTTGGGGAGGTTCGCATGAAGCGATTGCTGATGGTTTCAATGGCCGCGGTCGCACTGGCGCTGGTGCCGATGGCCGCGGCGGCCGATGAGGGCGAGGGGGACCAGCATTTCGGACCGTTCGCCAGCGCATCGACTGACTCAGGGACCTGCGGGAACAATTGGGCAGCCGACACCTTCACCCGCAACTTCGTCGTCCATCAAAACGCGGACGGCACCTTCAGGCTGGTCGAGCTCTTTAGCAACGGAAAATTCGTGACTATCGCCGGCGCGAGCCCCGGCGCTTGCCAGAGCGGCACGAACAACGGGTCAACCGTGGCCAGCGGGATCCACGGCCGCTTCGGTGGCTTCTTCAATGGCACGATAACCGGCACTCCCGCGTACAACCCACACGGCTGCGACATCCCGGCCCCGTGCACCACGACCAGCGGGTTTGTTCTGGCAGTCTTCGGACCAGGTGCGCAGTACGGCTGCGTAAGCGGCCCAGGGTCGTGCAGCTTCTTCTTCGGCTACTTCTCCCCCCACCAGGGCCTCAAATCCCACATCTGGATCAACGCCTCGGCGGATCTGGGCGGGAATCGCGGAGACATCGCCACCAGCAAAGTCTGACGACCGAAACCGCAGAGCGTGAGGGAGCCGGCGCGACCAGCGCCGGCTCCATGGCGTAGAGGCCGCGGCACGTAGAATACGGAACGTTTTGTGAGGGGGAGAGGAGAAAGCATGCAGGCTCGGCTGCTGAACACTGCCCCTGAAAAGGCGGAAGCGGACGCGCTCATCCTGCCGATCTTTGAAGGGCAGCCGAAGGTGCCGCCCGAGGCTGTCGCCCTCGACAAGAAGCTGAAGGGCGCCATCGCGCAGCTGCTCACGGATCGAGAGTTCCGGGGCAAGTTCATGGAGCTGGTACCCGTTCACAACCTCGGCAACGCGCCCAGCAAGTGGACCGTCCTCGTCGGATTGGGCAAGCCCGAGGAGCTTGACCTGGTGAGGCTCCGCAACGCCCTGCAGTCCGCCGGCCGTGTCCTCCGCAAGCGCGGGCATCGCCGCGTCGCCGTCATCCTGCCCCGCGCCGTCGCGGCAACCGCCGGGCCCGCTGACCTGGCCAGAGCCGCCACGGAGGGCATCGGACTCAGTAACTTCGACACCGGCTCGCTGAAGACGCGACACGAGCAGGCGGTCACACAGATCGACGAGCTTAGCATCATCCGCCTCGACGGGGAAAAGAGCGCGGCGGCGGCGGTCAAGGACGGGCTGGTGCTCGCCGAGGCGACGAACCGGATTCGTGGGTGGGTCAACGCGCCCGCCAATGCGTTCACCCCAACTGTCTTTGTCGAGAAGGCCAAGGAGGCCGTCAAGGGCACGGGCCTCGATCTCAAGGTGCTCGAGGCCGAAGACATGAGACGGCTCAAGATGGGCGCCCTGCTGGCCGTGGCGCGTGGCTCGGATGAGCCGGCCAAGATGATCGTGCTCCGCCACAATTCCGGCCGGAAAGGCGGGCCCATGCTCGCGCTGGTCGGCAAGGGGATCACCTTCGACAGCGGCGGCATCTCGATCAAGCCGGCCCAGAACATGGAGATGATGAAATCGGACATGGGTGGCGGCGCGGCGGTGGTGGGCGCCATGCTGGCGATCGCCGAGCTGAAGCCGAAGATCAACGTGATCGGCATCGTGCCGACAACCGAGAACATGCCATCAGGCAAAGCGATCAAGCCGGGCGACGTGGTGACCGGCTCGGGCGGTAAGACGATCGAAATCATCAACACCGATGCCGAAGGACGACTCATCCTTTCTGATGGGATCACCTACGCCGTGAACGAGGGGGCGACCCACATCGTCGACATTGCGACGCTGACCGGGTCGATCGCCCGCACCCTGGGCCCGCTTGCGATCGGCGTCTTTGGGAACAATCGAACCTTGATGGATCTCGTGCGCCGAGCGGGTGACCTCGCCGGCGAGCGCCTGTGGGAGCTGCCCACCTGGGCGGATTACGACGGATTGATCGACAGCGAAATCGCGGACATCAAGAACTCAACGGTGCCCTGGGCCGGGGCGACCACGGCGGCCCTGTTCCTCCGAGAGTTCGTCGATGGCCGCCCGTGGGTGCACCTCGATATCGCCGGCAGCGCCTGGCAGAATGCGTCGGAGTTGAAGACTGTGCCGAAGGGACCGACCGGTTCAGGCGTGCGCGTGATGGCTCACCTCGCGCAGTTGCTCGCCGATCAATAAGCCCGCCCCGGTCTCCGCCGTTGACCGGCTGGCGAGTCGGTACGTCGATGAATCGTCCGCGCTGGACCCGATCCTCGCCACGTCGCGCGGCGTGACAGGTCACGACGCCGAAATGACTGACTTCTCGCCGGACGGCCAGGCGGCCCGGACCGCGCTCGACCGAGCGACGCTTCAAGAACTGTCGGGGCTTCGTCCCGCCGCAGGGCGCGACCGGATCGCGTCGGAGGGCATGCGCGAGCGGTTGCAGGTCGCCATCGACCAGGCCGACGCGGGAGAGCGCCTCCGAGATCTGCGGATCATCGGCAGTCCGTTTCAGAGCATCCGCCAGGTCTTCGATCTGATGGCCACCGCGACCGAAGCGGAGTGGCAAGTCATCGCGACTCGCATGGAGCGGGTGCCGCAGGCGCTGGCCAGCTTCGAGGCGGCCCTGTGCGAGGGACAGAGTCGCAAGATCGTGGCCGCACGACGCCAGGCGCTCGTCTGCGCCGATCAGGGCGCAACCTGGAGTGGACAGAAAAAGACGCCGCCATTCTTTCAGACGCTGGCATCCAAATACGACGGCGTCGGTGTGCCCAACTCGTCGCTCCAGCGCCGGCTGAGCGCGGCCGCACTTCACGCCTCGGAGGCGTACGCGCGCGCCACCCGCTTTCTGCTCGAGGAATACGCGCCGCGAGCGGCCGAGCGCGATGCCGTCGGGTCGGAACGCTACCAGCTCTGGGCGCGGGCGTTTCTGGGAACCACCATTGACCTGGAAGAGACGTATCGCTGGGGTTGGGACGAGCTCCATCGGATCGAGGAACGGATGGCCGCCGTGGCCGGCCGGATCCTGCCCGGCGAACCGCTGCACGCGGTGGTCCACCTGTTGGAGACCGACCCGGCGCGGTCGATCGAGGGCGTCGACACGTTCCGCAACTGGCTGCAGGAGCTGATGGATCTCACGATCGCCGAGCTGGATGGCGCGCACTTCGATATCGCGGAGCCTGTCAAGCGCGTCGAGGCCATGATCGCGCCGCCGGGCGGCGCGGCGGCAATGTATTACACGCGGCCGTCAGAAGACTTCAAGCGGCCGGGGAGGACCTGGTATCCCACAATGGGAAAGACGCGGTTCCCCCTGTGGGGCGAAGTCTCGACCGCCTACCACGAGGGCGTGCCAGGCCACCATCTTCAGCTGGCGCAGCTGATCTACATGGCCGGCTCTCTCAACCGTTTCCAGCGCATGGCGGCATTCGTTCCTGGCTACTCCGAGGGCTGGGCCCTGTACGCCGAGCGCCTGATGGGGGAGTTGGGCTACCTGCAGAACCCGGACTACGAATTGGGGATGCTGCGCGCACAGGCCTTTCGCGCCATGCGTGTCATCGTGGACGTCGGGGTACACGTCGGACTCAAGATCCCTTCGAACGAGGGCTACCACCCGGCTCAAACGTGGGCGCCGGAGCTGATGCTGCCATTCGCCATCGAGCATGCCCATCAGCCGGCAGACTTCCTGCGCAGCGAGGTCGATCGCTACCTGGGTTGGCCGGGACAGGCGATTTGTTACAAGGTGGGGGAGCGAGCCTGGCTCGCCGTTCGAGAGCGGGCACGCCAGCGCGCGGGCCAGAGTTTTGACCTGAAGACGTTCCACACGCGAGCGCTCAACCTCGGACCAATGGGCCTCGCCCAGCTGGAACGAGAAATGAACGCCAACGGCGATCCGACTTTCGATTCGAAAGCCTGATTGGTGCCGTCGCGCAATTAAGATGAGTGCCCATGGAACGGGCGCTTTGCCCTGTCCTCGTCGGTCGCGAGCGCGAGCTGGATCTCCTCGAGGATGCCCTCATCGCGTCGAACCGAGGCCGAGGGCAAGTGGTGGTGATCGCCGGCGAGGCCGGAGTCGGCAAGACTCGGCTCGTCAATGCCCTGCGGGTTAGCGCCGCTCGAGCAGGCACGACGGTCGTCAGCGGATCCTGTTCCGAAGCCGATCTGACGCTCCCCTATTTGCCATTCGTCGAGGGCATCGGCAATTATCTGGCAAGCCTTGATGGCGAGCGGATCAAGACTCGGCTCGGCCCCGCGACCCGCCGTCAATTGGGGCACCTCTTTCCCCAGCTCGAACTGTCCCCGCCCGCCGAAGTCGGCGACCCTGGCCAGGCGCGAATGCGCCTCTATGAGGCGCTGCTTACCCTGCTGCAAATTGCGGCGGAGCAGCGCGGGCTCCTGCTGGTCCTGGAAGACCTCCATTGGGCCGACGCCTCCACCCGCGAACTGCTTGACTACCTCGCCCGACGCGTTCGCCGCTCGCGAATCCTCATCCTCGGGACCTATCGCAGTGACGAGCTCCATCGGCGCCACCCGCTTCAGCCGCTTGTTCAGGCCTGGCAGCGAGCGGGCACCATCGAGACCGTCCAGCTGGCACCGCTCGATCCACCCGGGGTTGGCCGGATGACCAGCGCGATCTTCGACGGAGCGCCCGTCGAAGACGAGCTCCGCGATTTCCTCTTTGCCCGCACCGAAGGCAACCCCTTCGTCCTCGAAGAGTTCCTCAAAGCGGCCCTCGACCAGGGTGACATCTTCAAGACGGCCCAGGGGTGGGATCGGAAGGCGATCGGCCATCTCAAGCTGCCGGCGACCGTCAAGGAGACGATCCTGCTTCGGGTCGAACGGCTCCAAGAGCAGCAGGCCAACATTCTTCGGGCCGCCGCCGTACTGGGGCGTTGCTTCGACTACCGGATGCTCGTCGGCATCTCTGGAGAGTCCGAGACCACCGTGCGAGCCGCACTGCGCGCCTTTGTCGAGCAACAGCTCGCGCAGGAAGAGACTGATGGCGGCTATTCCTTTCGTCATGCGCTGACGCGCGAGGCCATCCTCGATGACATGATCGCACCCGAGCGGGAGCGGCTACACGCACGGGCGGCCGATCAGCTGCGCGAGCAACCTGGCGCCAATATCATGGAACTAGCCTCCCACCTGATGGCCGCGGCACGCTGGCAGGAGGCGATCCCGGTGGCCCTACGAGCGGCGACCGACGCGGAAGGGCGGAAAGGTTACCTCGAGGCGGTTCACCTCTACGAGCGGCTGCTCGACCATACGAGCGACCGCTGCATGCGGGGCGAGCTCTTGAGCCGTCTGGGGAAGGTGCAGTTCTTCGCGGGTGAGACCCGTCAAGCCCAGCGCTATTTGGCTGAAGGGATTGCGATTCTCGATCAATGCGGTGACCCGCGTGCGGCTGCGGGCTATCGCATCTGGCTGGGGCGCTGTCATTGGATGCGCTCGCGACCAGACCTCGCTCGACAGGAGTTCGAGGCCGCACGTGCCGCGCTCGAGCCCCACGGTCCGAGTGAAGACCTGGCCTATGCGTATGTTCGCCTGGCGAGCCTCCACACCTTCGACAAGGAACACGAGATCGCACTGCAACTGTCGAGAGAAGCCGTTCGGATCGCAACCGCCGTTGGGGCGGATGGACCCAGGATCCATGCGTACAACTATCTTGGTACCAACCTTCAGCCCATGGGTCAGGTGGAAGAAGGGCTGCACTGGCTCGATCAGGGCTACCGCGAGGCCGTCGCCGCCGGCTACGACTGGATCGCGGTTGTGGCGCTCTACAACGCGATCGGCGACCAGCTTCACCACGCGCGTGGGCGCCAGGCGCTCGAGCGACTCGGGTGGTTGCAAGACATGTCAGGCCCACTGCGGTCGCGTGACAGCGGCCTCCTCGAGGCCGAAGGGTTCCTGGCCATGCGAGCACGGGGTGAGCCGGAGCGGGCCCGGCGTTTGCTCGAGGCCGCTGTGCCTCGCGCTGAGGAGGTCGAGGACACGCTGTTTGCGCACCGGATGCGGCTCGTCCTCGCCCACGCGCTCGCCGCCCTCGACCAGCTCGACGAAGCCTGGCGGGTGTTACCGGCGCAGCCCGCCACCGCTGAAACGCAGGAAGTGATGGGATTCATCTACGAGAGCATGTGGCTTCACCTGGTTGGAGGAAATGTCGCGGCCGCCCAGGAGCTAGCGCAACAGGTGGTGCGCATGGTTGAGGCCGACCCGGTTCGAAACACCGAAATCTATCTCCTCGATCACGCTGTCGACGCCCTTCTGCGCGCCGATGACATCCCCACAGCACGACGGCTGCTCGCCATCGCCCACACTGACGTCTTCGGCCGGCACCCCCTCCTGCTGCGTGCCCGTGGACGTTTGGCGCTGGCCGAGGGTGATCTGGCTGGCGCTCGCGACAACCTTCACGAGGCCGTTTCGGCGCTCGACGGCGCGGAGTTTGCCGACGAAGAGTGGCCGACGCGACGGGCCTTCGCCGCGGCGTTGCTCGCGTCAGGCGATCGCGACGGTGCGGAGCGCGAGTTGCGCATCGTCTTACTGGCGGCCCGCGAACGGGGTCATCTGCTAGAGGCTCGCCTCGCCGCGCAAGGGCTGGCTCAGCTCGGGGTGGCGGTTCCAGACTTGGTACCGAGTCCGCCCACCGCGGCCACGGCCGCCGAGGTCGACGGTGAAGGGCGCCAACCGACCGAGCGACTCGTGACCGTCATGTCAATCGACATCCGCGGATTCACGGCAATCACGATCCAGGAGCCGCCGCACGAGCTGGCCGACCGGATTGCGACCTTCTACCGCTGGGCCGAGCAGGAGATCCACCGCCACCAGGGGTTGGTGGATCGCTATGCCGGCGACGCGGTGCTGGCCATCTTCAACGTCACCGGGGCCAAGCTCGACCACTGCATCCAGGCGGTGGAGGCCGCGCTGGCCATCCGCGACAAGGCGGGCTTCATCGGCCTGCCGGTCGGCGTGGGCGTCGCCGTCGGGCCGGCCGTAGTCGGACAGCTCAGCGAGGGCTCGCCGTTAACCGCCGTGGGTGAAACGATCAACCTCGCCGCCCGATTGCAGGCTCAGGCCGAACCGGGAGAGGTCATTCTCAGCGAGGAGGCGTACCGTCGAGCGCGGCATTGGCTAGAAGAGCAGCGGGTCAGCCCCATTCAAGCCTCGCTGACGCTGAAGGGGTTCCCGCTGCCACATGTGGCGTACCGGCTGGCGGTGCCGATCGCGGACGGGGTCTAGCGCTTCGCCCAGCCAGGATCCGGGTAGCGAGGTCGGGCGCTCGCGACATCGGGCGGCCAGACGAGGACCGCGAAGCCTGACTGAACCTGCTGAACGTAAATCGGCTTGACGGCATTCGCCCCGCGGTCGTCGAACTTGATCTGGCCGAAAAAGGTGTTGAGGTCTGTGGCGGCGAGCGCGTCGCGCACCTTCGCCGGATCGGTGGAGGCGGCGCGCTCGATCGCGACCTCGAGCGTGAGGCAGGCGGCCGTCGCCGCGCCGGCATGCTCGTCGGGAAGGTGCCCGAACTGCGCAGCGAACGCCAGCGCGTAGTGGAAGCTGTCAAGGAAATAACTGATCTGGTTGCGCGCGGCCGGTGCCCACTGCGTCGCGCCCACGGCGTAATTCGCCGCCTTGTGGAGATCGGCAGTAAAGAGGGCGGCGCCGGGTCCGTCGGTGAACCCCAGGAGTTTGGGCTGGATATTCATCTGCCGGGCCTGCTGGACGGTGCGCACGCTCTCGCCGGGATGCCCAACCTCGAGGATGAGCTCGGCGCCAGCCCCGCTGGCCGCCCCCAGCTGCGCGCTGACGTCGTTGACGCCCGAGGGATAGGAAGCGCTGTAGACCAGCGCCAGGCCTTTCGCCGTCGCGTATGCGGCGGTAGCGGCGGCGACCTCGGCCGAGAGGCTATCGCTGGCGTACAGAATGGCCACCGATTGCGGTTTCGGATCCTGCGCCAGCGCCATATCGACCACGCCCTGCAGCTGCCGGCTGTCCGGCGCCAGCACACTGAATAGATAGTGGTAGTGGTTGTTGAAGATCGCGTCCGAGGAGGCGCCACTGCTGACCATCGGCACCTGGTGCTGTTCGGCGACGGGCGCCGCGCGGCTGGTGGTGGCGTCGTTCGAGGGGCCCAGCAGCAGCGTTTCGTGATTGTCCAAGATCAGTTGCTCCGTGGCCGCCGCCGCGATCGATGGCCGGCTCTGATCGTCGGCGATGTCGAGACTCAACCGGTTGCCGACCCCCTTGAGGTTGATGCCGCCCTTCCCGTTGATCCAGTCCTGACAGTAAAGGTAACCCTCCTTGGCCATCTGGCCGCTGCTCGCCTGGCTGCCGGTGAGCGAGAGGACGGCTCCGACCGTGATGGCGCTCCCCAACGGCGCGCTGATCACGGCGGGGCTGCGTGCACAGGCGGCCGCCACTGAGCTGATCGCGATCAGCGGCGCGAGGGGAAGCCAGGACCTCCGCACGTCGGGTGATTATGTGCCCGCCGAGCCAGCGAGCCCGGCCGATCGGGTGACAAATTTGTTGATACCCGGACGGGCAGGGGCTGGCGAACTAAACTATGCGATTGGCTGCAGCGGCGGCGAGTTAGCCAAGTGGTAAGGCAGAGGTCTGCAAAACCTCCACCGCGGGTTCGAATCCCGCACTCGCCTCCAGTTTTTGAATACGATTTGACGCCTGCCCCGCCATTCGCGCCGCGGTTGACGGCAATGGTGACGGCAACCTCGATGAACTCTGGCGAACTTTGATGGATCGCCGACGCGCTTCGTCGGCTTGCCTGCGGAGCGTTATCTCTTGGGCTCGCAATTGAGCGGCCCAGGTTTGTCGGCGTGCCACCCCTTCCTCCTGGTCGGCACCTTTCGGTTAACCGATGCTCGGAATCTAGGATGAGCTTGGCCGTCAATGTCGCCAACGGCAACCTCGTCGTGCAAGCCACCGACTTCGCCATCAACGGGACCGGGCCGCCGCAACACTGCCGTACAGGCGCTAGATCGACTGGCGGTACCCGAAGAACTCATGGTCCTCGTTGTAACCGCCGAAGCCGCCGCCGATCTCGGAGTAGTGCGCCACGAACTCGATGGCCGCCAACCACTTCACCTGCTTGAAGCCCAGTTGCACCTCGTTTCTCAGCCGGAGCGGGGCGCCGTGGCCGAACGAGAGCGCCTCACCGTTCATGTCGTAGGCCAGCATGGTCAGGTGATAGTGCATCTGCTCCACCGGATGGGCGTCGTAGTAGACGCCCTTGTTGGGGCCCTCCGCCAATGAGTAGAAGACCACCCACTTGGCCTCCGGTTGAGGCTTGACCAGGTCGAGGATGGTCTGCATCCGAACCCCGCCCCACTTCGCGATGCCTGACCAGCCCTGGATGCAGAAGTGCTGGGTTATCTGTTGATGGGCTGGGAGCGCCCTGATTTCTGCGAGGTCAAGCTCGACTGGGTTGTCAACCAGGCCCCCGATCCGCAGCCGGTAGGTGGCGAAGTTGTTGTCCAGCATGGCCCGGTAATCGTCGGAGTCCGGGAAGTGGCCGTTGTGCCAGAAATACGGTGAGATGTCTTTCTCGGTGTACTCCCCCGGCGTCGCATCGAGGTGCTCGAAGAGCCGCTGCGCCGGCCCGATCAGCGCGAAACCGATGCGCTGCACTACCCGGGGGTGCCGCAGCGTGTACGGCGTGGCCATCACCCACGCGGCGGTGAACACCGCCATCGACAGGGCGAAGATCCCAAGCCCGAGCCAGCTCTCGTCGTTGCGCCCGGCGTACATGTGGTTGAGGTTGCGGAGCAACCCGGTGGTGAAGACCAGCGCCACGTGGATACAGATGAAGAAGACGAACCAGGCCATTACCAGGAAGTGCATCGAGCGCGCCGCCTGGATGCTCAGCCTGCGGCTGACCACCTTGAAACGTGTGGACAGCGCTGGTGACATGCCCAGGCCGGTCATCAGGGCAAGTGGGCCGGCCACAAACACGGTCAGGAAGTAGGCCAACAGCTGCATGCTGTTGTACGCGACCCAGCCGTTCTCGGTTGGCCAGTGCAGTGACAAGTACTGGATCAGAACGGACGCCGCGTTGGGAAACACGTCCCAGCTGGTTGGCACAAGGCGCTGCCAGCGTCCCGTGGCGAAGAGCAGGATGTAGAAGACGATCCCGTTCAGGACGAACAAGGAATCCATACCTAGGTGCCACCAGCGGGCGAGACCGATCGAGTGCCTGATCCCCGGCAGCCCGATCTGCCCGGGGAGGCTGATGGAGTCCTGCTTGGCCGTCCAGAGGGGCTCCGCGGGAACCGGGTTCTGGATGCGGAACCAATCCCTGCCCGGGGTGCTGTGACGGGTCCAGTAAAGCCGCGGATGGTCCGTCAGGATCTGCAGCCCCGAGCGGATGATGAAGATCATCAGGAAGCCGGTGAGGAGGTGCTGCACCGAGACCCACAGGGGAAACCCCTCATGCTGTTGCGCACCGGCGGACTCGATCGTGCCCGGATACTGCTGGATGAAGCGCTGGATCTGGGGAAGGCCCCGGAGGCCCTGCGCCGCCGCCACCCCGACCAGGAGCAGACCGAACCCGATGGGGAGCAGCCAGAGCAGGTTGAACCAGCGGTCGTGACCGACCCGCACGCGCGGAGCGATGCCGTTGGCGTGGGGTATCGCGCCGGCCCAAGTGGCGGGGTCGACAATGTCCTCGCCCGTGGTCAGTTGCGATCGAAGGTTTTGCATCCAGGAAGGCTCGCATCGAGTATGGCCTAGTCGCTGGCGGCTCCGTGAGGTACAGCGAGGGTGACGCCTGGGGGGCCGTCTTCCCCGTGTCGAGTCCCGCGGTCGGTACATCCGCTCCGTGCTCAGCGCGTTTGCGATCACACTCGTCGGCGGCCATACTCTCGGCGTCATCCTCGGGCCTCGCTTGATGGCATCGCCTTCGGCGATCGCCAGCTTCCACTCATACAGGCCCATGGCTGAATGCAGCGGCGTGACTTGCGAGCAGCCCGAGCACTCATTCGAGATAGGGCTAGCCTTCCTTTGGCGAGGAGGCACGATTCTTGGCATGGTGGACATGGGCAACTTGACGGTTGGCGGCCGGGCAATCAGTGCCTCCGTCGCGCAAACCGGACTCGCCATTGATCTCTGGCTATCGCGGTTCCCATTTCTGGGTGTGTGCATTTAAGGAGTCCGCAAAGCTCTCGAGCAAACCGAATGATTGACGGCAACGGTGACGGCAACCCGGCTGAACTCTGGCGACACGCAATGAACTTCAACGGACGCCACCTGCTGAAATTCAGTACGCAATGAACTTCAGCGAACTCTGGTGAACTCCCGGCATAGGTCTGCAAAACCTCCACCGCGGGTTCGAATCCCGCACTCGCCTCCAGTTTTTCGTATTCGAATTTCAACCTCTCGCCTGAGCGCTTCTAACAATTGACGGCCAAGCTGACGGCTAAGCCCGCATTCTGGGTCCATCTTTTTCATTGTGGAGGTGGCGCAGATGGAGCGTCGTCAGCGCGGACTGGGCGGCGTGTACCAACGGGCCGATGGGCCCTGGGAAGGCCGAATTCGTATTCGAGGCGGGGAACGGCGGTCGTTCTACGCGCGAACTCGACGCGATGTAATCCGCCGATTGGGTGAGGCACAGTGGGCGCTCGGTCAGGGATTGGGCGTCAGTGCGCGAACAACGTCGCTGCGGGCCTTTCTCGAATCCTGGCTGCTGGTGTGCCGGACCAGGCTGCGGCCGATGACGCTGGTCACCTATGCGCGTGATGTCCGGCGCCTGAGCGACATGCTGGGTGACATTCCTATGCGAAATTTGACCCCGGGCTTGATCCTGTTCCCGCCCCAACCAATACCGCAGACTGCGGGTAGGCCCGCTGCTTGACACCCACCGGTTCGGAGGCGAGGGGAGCTTGGCTTATGGTCCGGATGATCGTCCGTCATGCAGGCGCAAGCTAAGCGTTGTCACGGTCGCACTGTCTTGGGTCGAAGGCTCAGGAAGTAATTGCCCATCAAGCCACGGTCGTGGAACGTTGCCCGCTCGGCATCGGAGGTGAAGAAGCTCAACGACAGCGGCCTGCCTGCCACGGCCCGGGTAGCCCCGCCGATGTGATAGCGGTCAAGACACCACTCCGCAACTTGAAAGTAGTACGCGAGCATCTCGGTCAACTCTTGATCCGCTGGGGTCGCCGTTAGCGCTTCCTCGAGTCGATCAATGATCGCGACGCTCGCAGCGCTCTCGAGATTGCGGATCCCAGTTAGGTATGCCGGTTCCGCGCATTCAAACCAAGTTAGGAATAAGCCACGTTTTAACGCCTCAAGCGAGTCGGGAGATTCAGTGGCTGCCAGGGTTGAATAGGACCGTTGAATCTCTTGCTGTTCGGCTTCCGCCCAATTCTCGATCGCCGCACGGTCCGACACCGCATCCTGTATGCGATCCATTTCCGCCTTACAGCGCGTCTCGCGCGCCGCCAACTCCTTCAGCGTCATCGCCTGATGGTGGCACAGACTGCCTGACGGCGAAAGCAGCTGTTCCCGGGCGAGACGATTTAGAATGAGGGTTCGTGCGAGCTCCGCACGGGTGCGGCGTATGCAGCATCGTTATGCCGTAGGCCGCTAAGTTCAGCTGTCCCAGCACGACGGAGCTTCGAACGAACCGCGTTGTCATACGCAGGTAACTTCAGTGAACCCTGGTGAACTGCAGGTTGCGGGCTGCAAGACCTCCACCGCGGGTTCGAATCCCGCACTCGCCTCCAATTTTGAATAGGACTTGAGGCCCACCTCGCCATTGGAATCGCGGTTGACCGCAACGGTGACGGCAACAGCGGTGAACTCTAGCGAACCAGAATGAGGATCCGCAGCCAAGGGCGCTCGGTTTTGCCCAGTACCGTCGTCATCAGGACACCTGGATCTGAAGGCGGTTTGGCCCGGGGGCCGTCATGCCTGCCGTTACCAGCGCCATATCAATGGCGACGCCTGCGGGACGGTATGGGTTCGACAGCGGTGTCGTCGGCAGAGTGACGCCGTTCAGGATGACTGCCTCGGGTCCAACGCCCCGATTCCGGACACGAAAGGTCAGCTCCAAAGGCATCCCATTGAGAGGGACGGTCGCCTGTAGCCGGTCCAGGGAGGGAGCGAGCACTGGATCGATCTCCAGGACATCACCGCGTCGACGCACGCCGAGGAAGCATTCGACGATGAGTCTCAGGAAGATCCCCGGTCCGGAGGAGTAGACGCGCCACCCTCCCTCGAGCGGCACCTTGGCCTGCATGACCTCAACGTAGTGTGCGGCAGCCTCATATCGGTCGGCGAACGCCGCGTCGGAGGAGGAGTAGTAGCACGTCGACTGTCGTGGCCGGGCGTTCGGAATACGGTTGGCGACGCCGATGGGGTTGGCCAGGGCCAGGGCTTCCAGCAGCCGCTCGGCGTCGCCGTATCGCGCCAGGGCTTCCGCATAGCGCAGGTGGGCGTGCATGTACATGATTCCGATCTCACGACCGAAGAAGGTGCTGGCCTCCGCACGCTGGAAGACCTCCATGGGGCCGCCCTGGTAGCGGACCGGTCGGTCGAAGAGTCGCGCGCCGTCGGGACCGAGCAGATGCTCTCGCAGAATTTCCAGGTGCTCGCGCGCCTCACGTGGGGACAGGAGGTCGCTCGAGATCGCGTGAATGATCTGCAGGACGCCGTAGTGCAGCCCTGTCCGCTGGTCCGATGGGTGGACGAGGTGCTCAATCGACCCATCGTCACCGAACAAGCCATACCCGGCCAGCAACCCGTCTCGCATCAGCAGCGCGTGGATGCCGTCGGCCGTCTTACGGGCGATGCCTTCGGATTGGTCTGCGCATTCGACCGCTTCAGACGCGCCCGGGCCGTCCAGGGTAACGCTGACGCTTCGCAGCGGGCGAGCCAGCGTGCGTAGCGCATGCACCTGAAGCACTGCGGTCCACGTGGAGCACAGGCGTGCCGCGAGGTGTGGGTCGGCCGGCTGCAGCGAGTCGTTCCAGTCGCCGCGCCCATATGCCGGCAGGGCGGTGCCGGGTAGCGTTCTCGCGGCGATGATGGCCAGCGCTCGCCGGACATGCTCGAGAAGCGGCTCATCGGCGGTTGTTCCGCTGTCGTCGACGAATGGGATCCGCTCGGTAAGCAGGCTGGGGTCTTGCGTCACTGCCAGATACTCTCCGAGCGCGAGAAGAGGCCAGAAGATGACATCGCCATGGGAATCGCCTTGACCGCCGCGAAACTCGCGCGGATAGAACTCGAAGGCCTGGGGCCAGTCGCCTCGGGCGTTCTGGGCTCGAAGGACACGCTTGATCAGGTCGCGTAACGTCACCGTCTCTCCCAACGCGATCAGCAGACAGACCGGTCCCTGGCAGACGTCCCGGGTGCCCCAGCCCCCGCCCGTGTATTGCTCCAGCCCTCGCGGTGATAGGTAGTGGATGAGCGCGTCGTGCGCAAACCACGGAAGAATTGCGTCCAGTCTCGCAACCTCCGTGGCTGCTGGTGACGCCGTTGGGAGCTTCAGCCGCACGGAATCGCTGATCCGATGCCAGAACTGGGGCCGGGCTTCGCCTGGGAGGTCCTGCTTGGCCCGGTCGCCGGCCGGAACGAGATCGGCAGTCAGAACCAGACGCATGTTCGTCGTGGGCGACGTGAGCATCGTGATCCAGGGCAGCCCGCGCGACTGCCCGTCGAGGAAAAGGTCTTCATCGCGGCCCACGCGCTCGACCGATCCCCGCTCCCATGAGAGCCGGAACGATCCGGTAGGAAATCGGGCGGCTGCCAGCGAGCCCTGCAGGGGTCGCAGCGTTACTCCCGCTTCATCCTGCTCAAGAATTGGTGGCTCGGCGTCCTGCCCGTCATCGCCACCGAGCGCCGAGTGGGCACAGATCAGGAGGCGTACGGGCGGCCCGTCCAGAACCCGGATCTCAAGACCGAGCTGATGCGACTCGGCAGGCGCGATCGACACGACCTCCAGCACGCCGCCGGGATGACGGTACCACCAGCGGCACGAGTCCAGCCTGACGGCCCACGCGCTCGGTCCGTCCAGCAGCGCCCAACCCTGCGGAGCACCGGAGGACTCGATGAAGACCCGTAACCCATGCGCTTGCCGCAGGCCCAGGTAGCTGCGGCGGGTGGATAGCATCCGGTTCAGGCTGACATGGCCCTGGGTGACTTGCGAGAGGAAGGTCCCGGCCATCCAGGCCGTGGTGGTGAGGCTGCCCTCGTCCGGCGCCAGGGCCGTTCCCGTCCGCATGATGTGGCCGTGAGGACGTAGGACCGCCGTCTGCTTGGCGCTGGTCACGACGTGGCTTCCGTCCTGGGTGAAGTAGCTGAACAGGGCCTCGCCGACCCACTCCTGGTGATGGCGCCCGTCGCCGGTAAGCCCGGCCAGCTGATCGTCATCCAACGGCGTGCACACCAGTGGCGGGGCCGACGAGAAGAGCGATGCCGCAACCGGGGCGCCGGCGGAACGCTTCCCACTCGGCGGACCCTGGGCCGGCGGCTGCGCTTCCGGCTTGCCCAGGGCCTCGTCGACAACGGTCGTGTCCTGACCGGACGTTGCCGCTCGGTGGTCCGCCTGGTACACGCCGAAGAAGCCCGTGGCTACGGTTTCGCCGCCGATCAACTGCACCGGTCGAGCCTGCAAGAGGGCGAGCGTGTGCTCGTGCTGAAGGCGGGTACTGGGGAGCGCCTTGGCGGATAGTCCAGACGGCCGGGCCCCGGCATGGTGCCCGCGCCCAACCAGTTGAAGCGCGTCGGTGCCCCAACCGACGCCCTTGCTGAGGCAGCCGATGACGGCCCAAGGAGCCGCGCGGCCTGGCATGTTCTGGCGGACGGCGAGAACCGTGCCTGCCGACGACGTATCGATTGGCGTGAGGTCGAGATACTGGCTGACGTAATACTCACAGGTCCGTACTGCGGCATAGGGGGCCAGCGCCAGATCCTGGGCGTACACGAAGTCGATCTCACTTTGGGCGGCTCGCCGGCTGGTCACCGAGATGTGCCAGAACCACGCAGCCAGGGTGTCGGCGAGGCGGAAGGTGACGCTGTACTGCAGGTCCCGCCACTCGCCGCTGATGATGGGTCCGGTGTCGCCCCAGCTGACCGTGCTGGGACTGCCGGGCCCAAGCAGCGCCACAGCCTCGCAGTCGTGGTCACCCCGTAGGCGCAAATACAGGTTGGCCGGACCGGCTTCAAGCTCGTCGGCCGGATATAGAAGGATGCTGCGATCTCCGGCATCGAGCCGTCGCAGGTTTCCGCTGGACGTGAAGTGCGCACTGATCCCCGATCGGCTGCTCACGCTCCCGGGGACGGGCGGCTGCGTCTTGTGGTTGGTCATGCGCTTCCGCGCTGAAGTACAGGCGTTGGATCGCGGCGCAGGCCAGCGCAGATAGTCACCTTTCCGAGCAGGTCCCCACCCATCTGCTCCATCCGGCCGCCAGGCAGGAGTGGGTGTACCGCTAATGAACGGTCAGCGTTGAAATCCAATACAGAATGAACTCGGACGACCTTTGGTGAACTTCGATCGGAGGTCTGCAAAACCTACACCGCGGGTTCGAATCCCGCACTCGCCTCCAAATCCCGAATAGGGTTCCGTCCCATTTCAGTCCCATTGATGTCGGGGCCGAGCCATAAAGCCCGGCCCCGCCTCCAGTGGTTTACGAGGCCCGGTGGTCGCCGCCCTCGTCGAGGTTCCGCGCGTCGAACGGACGCAGGAACTGCGAGGGGCGGAAGTTCACGAACGCGGCGGGCAGCGGGTTGAACGGCGCCCCGAGGCCGGTGGCGATGGCGTTCAGTCCGGCGGGCGACGTCGAATCGCCCCAACGCCCGGTCTTGAGCCTTCCGATCAGGGTCTGAAAGGCGGCGATCGTCTCGCCTGGCGTGAAGGCGCAGTGTCCCGCGCGGCTCACGAAGACTTGGCGCAGGAGGGACTGGTCCCCATCCGAGCGGACGACGCTGGCGTAGGCCTGCTCATCTTGCGGCAGGACCAGGCCGTCGCCGATGGTGTGCATGGTCAGCACCGGCATGTCGAGGTCGCCGTTGTAGACGATGTACTTTTCGAGGTAGCGGAGCGCGGTCGACTTGGCCGCCACCCTGGGAGTCGCGGCGAGGGTGTCGAGGTCGGCCTCCAGGCTCAGGCCGGCCTGCTGGTAGAGGGCGCGCACCTCGTCTTTGTTGATCGAGTGGTCGAGGAGCTTCTCGTAATCGACGCCCGTGTTCCAGGAGGGGTTGCCCCCGGCCCGGCTCTCGAGGTCGGCGCGGAGAGCGAAGGAGAAGGCGAAGGTGACCTGTTGGTCCCAGAGGAACTGGTTCTTCTCGCGGCTCGCGAAGTCGCTTTGCGCCGGCTGCGGCGAGCCGGTGGTGAACCAGCCGGGGGTGTCGGCGACCGCGGCCACCAGCGCTAGCCTTGCCCGGCCGGCCGCCGTGCCCTGGGCGCCCGCAAGGATGCCCTCGGCGAGCTGGAAGTTGCTGCCTGGACCGAAGCCCTGATGGGTGATATTCACGAGCTGCAGCGCCGAGGTGGGCGCCAGCAAGGTCTTGAAAACGAATTCAGCGTCGAGGCCCGAGTTCCAGACCCCAGGCCCCCCGGCCACCACCCCGCACATCGGAATGGCACCCGCGAATCGCTGGGGGAAGAGCTGGACCAGGCCGGCCGTGATCATCCCGCCCAGGGAGTGTCCCCAGGCGATGGTGCGCTTGAGGTCCCGATGCTCGGACCTGAAGTGGTCGAGCAGCGCGATCTGATCGTGGAACGCCTGCTGGAGAGCCCACCCGTTCTGGCTATATGAGGACCCGGCTATCGCGTAGCCGTTGGCGAGCAGCCAGCCCGCCGTTGCTGGATCGCCGGCGTCTCGCGCGACGAGCGGGCTTCCAGGGGTCACATAGCCGTGGCTGTAAAGCACGAGTGTCCCGTTCCAGGGCACACTCGGCATCTCGATGATGAAGTTGGCGCCGCCGATGGCGCCCGTCTCAGTGCCGCCGGAGGCGCCCGCCGGCACGGCGCTCGCGATCAAGGCGCCCGCTAGGGCGAGCATCGCCAGCAAGGTCACGCGGGTACGTCTCAATTGTTCCCTCCCTGAACGTCCTTTCCACCCGGCGCTCTGCCGAGCGTGCAAGTGATGGAAGACGGCCTCGACTTCCGTTTTGCTCATGATCCCCTCCTATGTAAATGAGCTCGTCACTGCCAGCATAGGAGTGTCGATGGCCGGCGCGCGCGTTGGCTTGCAAAACCTCCACCGCACGTTCGATGCGCCTTCCGTTAGCTCCGGCGCAAGAGTGTCGCCATACGCAAAGAGAGCGGCACCAACGTGGGTGCCGCTCTCGGGTCAGGGTCTGAAATCGAGTCGAGGTCCGGTTAGTTCTTCGAGGAAACCGGCATCACGCCAAGCTGGGTGAGCAGCTGGACCACGTCGAAGTACAGACGGCTCTCGACGGCGAGGTCATTCTCGTAGCGAGTGATCGACACGCACTGGCCTGAGACCTTGCGGTTGGTGGCCTGGATGGTGCCCATGGGGCCGGTCAGCGGGCCGGTGTGGGTACCCGCGAACGTGAACTCCTGGACGATCCATGGGCCGCTCACGATCTCGTGCGTGACGTTGATCTTCGCGTCGGGCAGTGCCTTCATCCAGCCATTCGAATAGCCGATGACGGCGTCTTTGCCCTCGAGGCGGACGTCGCCGGGGGCGCTGAAGCGGGCGTTCGGCGCGATCAGGGACCGAAGCGTGGCCTCATCGTGGCTGTTGAACGCGTGATTGTACTTGGCGGCAAGTACCTTGGGATCGGTGACGATGGTAGGCATAGCGATTCCTTTGGAATCCTTCTAAGAACTCTTGGCCCAGCCAACGGGCAGACCTCATGCGGGGGACCTGACGGCCCAAGCCCTCACCTCGTGGGGGCACAACCATGTCTATACCCACCTCCACGCGATGTCACCCCGTGTGGCAATACCCTCTCGGCTCGTGTGTCCAGCTTTAGCTCGGTGCGTAGAAAACCCGGACCGAGTCGGGAAGTGAAGCGACCAGATCATCGGGAAGCACCTGGACGGTGCGCGAGCGGCCCCAGGTCTCGGAGACAAACTCGTCGACCCACTGCCGAGCCAGTTGCATCACGGCCGTCAGTGGCATCCCGGCTAATTGAAGAAGCTCCTGCCGCTCGCTGAGGAAGTCCTCGAATTCCTCCAGGTAGCGCCGTCCCCGTTCTCGCATGAGGGCCAGAATCTCGTTGCCGTCACCGTTTGATCGGGTCGCCTCCAGATGGCGACCTTTGAGGGAGGCCAGATCGTCGACCAAGCCTTGCGCCAGCGGCATGGTCTGCGCGCGCAGCTTCTGAATGTTGCGGATCCGCTCTGGACCGATCCGCTGGACCCACTCTTGTCGGCCCTTCGCGTCACCCAGCTGGCAGGCGCCATAGTAGTGCCCGGCTTCTCCCGGGATTTGCTTCGTCTCCATGTGCCGGCACGACCAGATCGTCCGCAGCGGCCGGTCATTGGAGTCGACCACGATGGCATGCCGCGTCTGGTAGGTCGGACAATCGTTGAAGTCGGCCGTAAATGGCTTCGGATACGGACACGCGTCGCTGGGTCGTATGGACATCCCCGCCCTCACCACTCCGTACTAGTTACTCACTGCCGCGAGAATCTCAGCATATGGTAGTAAAGGCCTATGCGATCTCGCAGGAAGGCATTTTGGCTGGAGCCCCGGCTGGCCAGCTCGCCGCCGCCCGAGCGTAATCAGCGCGGCGAAGCGGGGTGCCGTTGTGCCAGGACTTCGAGCACCGCGGCCAGGCTGAGGCCGCGATCCCGCAGTAGCAGGCTCGTGTGAAACCAGAGATCGGCGACTTCGTTGGTTAGCGCCTCGTCACTTTCTTGAGCGCCGGCCAGCAGGACTTCGACCGACTCCTCTCCTACTTTGCGGAGGATCGCGGTACGCCCTCCGTCGAAAAGTTTCGCGGAGTAGGACCCCGGCGGTCGCTGCGCCTCTCGGTCGCGCAGGGTCGCGTCGAGCTGGTCGAGGATCGAGGCCGGCTGCGCAAAGCACGAGCGCTGCCCCGTGTGGCATGCCGGGCCCGAGGGATGAACCGAGAGGAGGAGCGCGTCGGCATCGCAGTCGGCCTGGATCTCCTCGACGTGCAGCACGTTGCCCGAGGTCGCCCCTTTGTGCCACGGCGCTTGCCGGCTGCGGCTCCAGAAGTGCGCCTCGCCACTGTCGACCGTTCGGGCCAGCGCCTCCCGGTCCATGTACGCCACCATCAAGACGGTGCCGGCCGCTCGATCCTGGGCGACGGCGACGATCAGGCCGCGCTCGTCGAATGTCAGGCTCCCGACGTCAGGCACGTTCATCTCCGCACTGGGATGCCGTGGTCGGCCAGGTACGCCTTGGTTTGTGGGATGGGAAACGCACCGCTGTGGAAGATGGACGCCGCCAGCGCGGCATCAGCCTTCCCCTCGTTGAGCACCGCGACGAGGTCTTTCGGGTGACCGGCGCCGCCTGAGGCGATGACCGGAATCTGCACGGCGTCGACCACCGCGCGGGTGAGCTCGAGGTCGTAGCCGGCCTGCGTGCCATCGGCGTCGATGCTGGTCAGCAGGATCTCACCGGCGCCTCGGCGCTGGGCCTCGATCGCCCAGCCGACCGCCTCGAGCCCCGCCGGAGTCTGCCCCCCGTGGGTGAAGACCATCCATCCATTCCCGGTGACCCGTTTCGCGTCGATCGCCACGACGATGCATTGCGAACCGAACGCGCGCGCGCCCTCGGTGATCAGCGCCGGTCGCTGCACCGCCGCCGTCTGGATCGAGATTTTGTCCGCTCCCGCGCGCAGCAGGGTCCGGATCTCATCGACATCGTGGATGCCGCCGCCAACGGTAAGGGGAATGAAGACCTCGTGAGCCGTCCGCTCTACGAGCTCGACCAGCGTCGCCCGGCCCTCCGGTGTTGCGTCAATGTCGAGGAAGGTGAGCTCGTCGGCGCCGTCCTCGGAATATTTCCGGGCCAGGGCGACCGGATCTCCCTGGTCCCGCAGCTGCTGGAAATGCGTCCCCTTGACGACTCGCCCGCGGGCGGTGTCGAGGCAGGGGATGATCCGCTTGAGCAACATTTAGATGTGGCTAGGCCGCCGCCTCGGCATCCGCGAAGCGCAGGAAGTTCTCGAGCAGGCGCAACCCGGCGGTCCCGCTTCGTTCGGGATGGAACTGCACACCGACCAGACCCTGGCGAGCGATCGCACTGACGAACGGAACGCCGTGCGTCGTCTCGGCGGCAGTGACCGCAGGATATCGTGGCACGACCACGTAGGAGTGGACGAAGTAGAAGGCCTCACCCTCCATCCCGTCCAGCACCGGGTGCGGCCGGACGCATTCGACGGTATTCCAGCCGACGTGGGGCAGTTTCTCCTCCGTTTTCATCAGCTCCACCGTGCCGGGAAAGATGCCCAGGCAGGCGGCGCCGTCCTCGGCGCTCCACTCGAAGAGGAGCTGCATCCCCAGGCAGATCCCAAGGAATGGGACACCGTTGCGAATGGCAGCAATGACGGCCTCATCGAGGCCGCGCCCCCGCAGGCTGGCCATTGCCGGCGCCGCCGCGCCAACCCCCGGAAAGATGATGGCCCGCGCGTGGGCCAGATCCTCGGGGGCCAGAGCGATGGTGCAGGTCGCGTCGAGGCGCGCCAGCGCATTCTCCACGCTGCGCAGGTTGCCGCCACCGTAGTCGATGAGCGCGATCATTTCGTGCTCGGGATTCGGCCGCGCAGCGCCGGATCCACTGCGCACGCCTGGCGCAGCGCGCGGGCGAGGGCTTTGAAGGTCGCCTCGGCCAGATGGTGGTCGTCGCGCCCGGAGGCGATCACGTGCAGGGTCACACCACCACGGAGCGCAAAGGTCTCCAGGAAATGGGGGACCAGGGTTGCCGGCAGCGATCCGATCATGACGCCGCGGAGCGGCACGTCGATCATCGCGTAGCCACGGCCGCCGCAGTCGAGGGCGACGGTCGCCCGGCTCTCATCGAGCGGCACGATGGCGTCGCCGAAGCGCGCGATGCCCGACCGATCGCCGAGCGCTTCCGCCAGCACTTCGCCCAGGAGGATGGCCACATCCTCAACCGTGTGATGCGCGTCGACCTGCAGGTCGCCGCGTGCGTTCACGTCCAGGTCGAACCGGGCATGTACCGCCAGCGCGCGCAGCAGGTGGTCGAGAAATGGGACGCCCGTGGCGATCTCCGCGGTGCCGTCTCCGTCGAGGTTGAGGCGCAGCGACACCTCGGTCTCCTTCGTCCGCCGCCGTTTTGCCGCGGAGCGATCAGCCGGCATGCGCTCTCCATTCGGACAGCGCGTCGACCAGGCGAGCGTTCTCCTGCGCGGTCCGCACCGTGATCCGGATGAATCCGGCGAGCGCTGACCCCTTGGGGAACGTCCGCACCACGAGCCCACGACGCAGGAGCCATGACGCGGCCCCATCGCCGGTCTGGACCAGGAGGAAGTTCGCCGCCGAGGGATGCACCGGCAGGTCGAGACCTGTGATCTCGCGACACAGCGTGTCACGGCTCGCGACGATCCGGGAAACGCGGTCGCGCATCCCGTCGAGGTCGCGCAATGCCTGGACGCCGAGCGCTTCGGAGACGACACTGATGCTGCCGGGTGGGCGGACCCGGCGGAGTGCGGCGCCGATCACTGGCCCCGCGAGCGCGTACCCGACCCGAACGCCGGCCAGCCCGAACGCCTTGCTCAGGGTGCGGATCACCACCAGGTTGGGAAAGCGCGCGATCAGCCCTGCGGCCGTGACGGCCGAAAACTCGAAGTAGGCCTCGTCCACCGCGACCACGCCGGGGGATGCATCCGCCAGCCGCTCAATGAAGGCGACCGGCAGTAGCTCGCCGGTGGGATTGTTCGGGTTGCATAACCAGGTGAGGCGGGCGTGGCGTGACCGTTGCACGAATCGGTCCTGGTCGAGGTCCAGTCCTACCCCGGGGATCGCATCGACGCGACCGCCGGCCATCTCGCTGACGATCCGAAACATGGCATACGTGGGGCGCGTGAGGACGACCGGATCGCCCGCGCCGACGTAGGCTTTTGCCAGCAGATCGAGGATCTCATCGGCACCCGCACCAACGGTGATCGTCTCCGCCTCGGCCCCCGTGTACGCCGCAAGCGCGCTGGTGAGCATCGTGTAGCTGGTGTCGGGGTATTCGTTGAGCGCCAGCGCTCCCAGCTCGTTCAGGGACGCGCCCGGCCAGGGCGACGTGTTGGTGTCGAAGCGCACCACGTCGGCCTCGGGCACGCCGGCCTCGCTCGCGATGCGCGCGCTCGGCGGCTCCCACTCATACGGCTGCATGTCGACGATTGCTCCGCGCGGCCGCGGACCGTCGGGTCCCGTGAAGACGGCGGAGCCGTTCCGCCGGGCGCGGACGGATTGCGCATGGGCGGTGAGCTGCTCGGCTCCGGCGATCGCGTCGACGACGGGCTCGAGCTGGGCCAGGCCGGATCGGTCGAGCGACTGGACCTGCAGCGTGCGCCCAAAGGCGTCGACGCCAAGGGCGCTGAAGGAGCGGCTCGCGCCGCCCGTCGGGAGCACATGGTTCGCCCCGGTCGCATAATCGCCCGCCGCCGCGGGGGCATAGGGTCCGAGAAATACGGATCCGGCGGCCGAGATACGAGCCAGCCACCGCTCGGGCTCGGCGCACGCGAGGGTCAAGTGCTCCGCCGCGAAGGCATTTGCGAACCCAACCGCCTCATCCAGGTCCGTCGCCGTCAGCACTCGGACCTGGTCGGCGATGTCGCCGTCCACCAGGTCGCGAACATCAGCCGCGATGGCCGCATCGGTGCTGACCAGCACGCCGCGCGCGTCGGGCGCGTGCTCCGCCTGGGCTCGCAGGTCGGCCGCGATCCACGGCGCGGGGACCGACCCATCGGTCAGGATCAGGATCTCGGACGGTCCCGCCGGCATGTCGACCGCCGCCTCACCGAACACCGCCAGCTTGGCCGCCGTAACGTAGGCATTGCCGGGCCCAAAGATCTTGTCCACCCGGCGAATCGACTCGGTGCCGTAGGCCATGGCCGCGATCGCCTGGGCGCCGCCGATCACGTGGACCTCGGTCACGCCCGCGAGTCCGGCGGCAGCCAGGATCACGGCGGCAACCTGCCCATCACCTTGCGGGGGCGAGCACATGACGATCTCCTGGCAGCCGGCGAGGCGCGCGGGGATGGCGAGCATGAGCACGGAGGAGGGGTAGACGGTCCGCCCCCCCGGTACATAGATTCCGACGCGGAGGAGCGGACGCCACTCGCGCCAGACGCGCACTCCTCTTACGACGTCGACCGGCTCCTCGCTGAAGCGCTGGGCACTGTGCACCGCTTCGATGTTCGCGGCGGCGGCCTCGAGCGCGCTTCGCAATCCGCGATCCAGGTTGTCCAGCGCGGCCCGCATGGCCTCGCTGGGGACCCTCGTCTGCCGAAGACGCACGCCGTCGAAGCGCTCGGTCAGATCGAGCAATGCTGCGTCACCCCGTCGCTGGACGTCCAGCAGCAGCGCTCGCGTGTGTTCCCGCACGCTCTCGGGCACCGGTGCGCGGTTGACGAGCGAGCGGTAGGCGGCGGTCCCCGGCGCTGGGAGGGCGTCCACCGCGATCATGGGATGAGCTTCTCGATCGGCAGCACGAGGATCGAGGTCGCCCCCACCGCCTTGAGCGGACCGAGCAGCGACCAGACCGCGTCTGCGTCCACGACGGCATGCACCGCGATCATCGACGGATCGGCCAGCGGCATCACAGTTGGCGACTGCATCCCAGGGATCACGTTCTTGATCAGGCGGAGCGCATCGGCTGGCGCATTCATCATCACGTACTTCTTGCGCCGAGCCGCGATCACGCTGGCCAGCATCGTCTCGAGCTGACGCTTGCGCTCGGTCTTTTCCGGCGTCAGATGCGGATGGCTGATGAGCTGCGCTTCGGATTCGAGGATCGTCTCGATGGCGCGCAGGCCGTTGACGGCCAGGGTGCTGCCGGTCGAGACCAGGTCGACAATGGCGTCCGCCACGCCCAGCAAGGGGGTAATCTCAACCGCGCCGCTGATCTCGATCAGCTCGACGGAGAGGTTGCGTTCCTTGAAGAAGCGCGCCGTGGTCCGGGGATGCGAGGTGGCCACGCGCCGGCCCGCGAGATCACTGAGCCGCTGGAACGGTCGCTCGTCGGGGACGGCCACGCCCAGCCGGCAGTGGCCAAACCCGAGGGCCATGCACTGAGTGACCGGGCTGCCACGCTCCTCGACCAGATTCGACCCGGTGATGCCCAGGTCGACGACGCCGTCTCCCGCATACTCGGGGATGTCCTCGGCCCGCACGAACAGCAGGTCGAGTGGGTAGTTCTCGCACGGCGCAAACAGGCGCCGGTCGTCCGCCTCGAAGTGATAGCCCGCCTCTCGCAAGAGCACGATCGCCGGCTCGGCGAGGCGACCCTTGTTCGGGATGGCCAGGCGCAGCCGGCCATCGGTAAGCCCCGAGCGGCCGTTCATTTCGCGCGTGCCTTCCGCCGGTCGAGCAGCAACCGGTAGCCGCCCATCCCAAAGCGCCGCCAGGAATTGATGCGGGTGATGGTGGCGGTACTGGCGCCGGTGCGCTGCGCGATGTCCGCGTAATGAACGCCCTGGTCGAGGAGCTTGGCGACCTCCCAGCGGTGCGCGAGCGTGTGGAGCTCGGGGATGGTGCACAGGTCGCGAAAGAAGCGCTCGGTCTCCTCGGGCGACTTCAACCCGGCGATCGCCTTGAAGAGATCAGTGGTGGCGGGAGTGATCCAGGTTTCCGCGGGAGGACCCGACTTGGCTCGCGGGGTCGGAATCCGGCGCCGCCGCTTTAGCATGTTAATATGCTAACACGATGACAGGAGGCCAGTCGCCGAGCCGAATTTCCGGATGCTGATCATTCCCGCGATCGACCTCCTCGGCGGGCGCGCGGTGCGGCTTGAGCAGGGCGATTTCAACCGGGTCACCGATTTTGGGCCTAACCCGGTCGCGCTCGCCCGCGGGTACGCCGCGGCCGGGGCCACCTGGCTGCACGTCGTGGACCTGGACGGCGCCCGCCTCGGTCAATGGTGCCACCTCGATGTCATCGCTGAAATGGCGGCGGCCGCCGGGGTGCCGGTGCAGGCGGGCGGTGGCGCTCGTGGCCTCGCCCAGATCGAGGCAGCCCTGGAGCGGGGGGTAGCGCGGGTGATCGTCGGCACGGCCGCGACGGAATCGCTCGCCCGCACGGCGTCATGGGCTGCCCGCTTCGGTCCACGCCTCGTCTTCAGTCTTGATACCCGTGAAAGTAGAGTCCTTACGCGGGGTTGGCGCCACGCCTCGGCGGAGGCCCCGGTCGCGCTCGCCGAGAAACTCAGGGACCTGGGCGCACGCCGCTTCATCCATACGGACATCGTCCGTGACGGGACACTGCGAGGCCCCGATCTCTCCGGCCTTTCCGCCATCCTTCCCCTGGGGGTTCCGGTCCTCGTCGCCGGTGGCGTCGCGACCTACGCCGACCTGGAGGCGATCCGGGATGCTGGGGCCGAGGGAGCGATCGTTGGGCGGGCGTTGCTCGAAAGAAGGATCGAACTCGGCCTCGCACTTACCATCGCGGCCCGGAAGGAACTGGTGCCCTAGAGGTCAGGGCAGCAGCCCGCGGCTCGAGCTCGACTGCGCTAGCCGGATACTAGCCGCTCCGTGAGCGTTCCTCCAGCCTGCTGGCCATGATTTCGGCCAGGTGGAGCACTCGGAGACGACGGCGGCTCGCGTGTGCAGCTCCCCGTAGGTGCAGGATGCAGCCCGGATTGTCGGTGACCACGACGTCGGCCCCGCTGCTGTCGATGTTCGAGAGCTTGCGGTCGACGATGCCGCGCGCTACCTCCGGGGCGTCGAACGAGGTGGATCCGCCGAAGCCACAACAGACATTGGCCTCTGGCAGTTCGCGCAATTCCAGTCCGCACACCTCAATCAGTAGTCGCCGCGCCGCCTGATCCGCGTGGAGGACGTTGAGGCTCTGGCAGAACGGATGGTAGGTGACGACGTCATTGGAGGGATTTGCCAGCGCGCCGGCCGGTAATCGGGCGACGTTGACGAGGAAGGACGCCAGGTCGCGTACCCGTTCGCGGAGCCGTTCCGCCCGCGCTTTCCACTGCGGCTCGTCCTTAAAGAGGTGGGGATAGTCGTGGACGATCGTCGCCACACAGGAGTTTGCCGCTGAAACGATGTAGTCGGCGGTCGTGGATTCGAGCATGACAATCGTCTGCCTGGCCAGCCGTTTGGCACCGTGGGCGTCGCCCGAGTCGAGGAATGGCAGACCGCAGCAATGTTGCGCCATCGGAACCATAACCCGTGCCCCGCATGCCGAGAGAAGCTTCACTGCCGACTCAGCCTGCTCAGGCGCGAGCGGGTCGGTGAGGCACTGGATGAAATAGGCGACGGTCTTGCCTTTCGCCCCGCTGTCAGCGAGCGGTCCTGTTGTCGCCGGCTCGATGACGGTCTTCAGGCGCTGACGGGCGGGCCGTACGCTCGGGGCAGGCGGGGTTCGCCAGCGCTGCTGGACGGGAAGGGGAAGCCGCAAGAATCCGTCTCGCGTAACCGGCGCGCCCACGACTGCGACGGCGCGGGCGATGCCGCGGAAGAGCCGCGGGCGGCCCCAGATAAACAGGACGGCGCGCTTCAACGGTGAAATTCCGTGTGCCTCAACGACCCGGCGCCGGACGTCGAGAATCTGGCGCGGCAACGGGATGTCGACCGGGCACACCGTCTGACAGGCGTTGCAGCTGACGCAAAGGGACTGCGGACCGGCCGCGTGGTCGAGCCCGTGATGAAACGGCGTGTTGACCAGACCGATGGCTCCCGAGTAGATGTGGCCGAACACGTGTCCGCCGACCACCTGGTACGGCGGGCAGACGCTGGCGCAGGCCGCACAGCGGATGCAGCGCAGCGCGTCGACGAAGTCGGGATCGCGCCGCATTGCGCTGCGCCCGTTGTCGACGAAGACATAGTGAAGCTCACGCCCGGGACGATCGGGACCGCTGATGAAGGTGACGTAGGACGTCAGGTGCTGGCCGGTGGCAGAGCGCGGCAGGAGGCGCAGCTGTGTCATCGCATCGCCGAAGGTCGCTACTAACTTCTCGTACCCGACCAGCATCACGTGGACATCGGGCAGGGTGGTGACCATTGCCTCGTTGCCCTCGTTCGTGATAATCATGGCCGTGCCGCTCTCGGCGACCAGCGCGTTCGCCCCGGTCATGCCGACGCGGGCGGCGAGAAAGTCTTTGCGCAGCTCGGTGCGCGCCAGCCCAACTTGTTCGCCGACGTCCTCCCTGGAAACCTCCCGGCCGGTCGCCTCGGAAAACGTCTCGCCAACCTGCTCCCGGCTGAGGTGAATCGCCGGCATCACCATGTGCGACGGCGTCTCGTGACGGAGCTGGACGATCCATTCCCCGAGGTCGGTCTCTACGGCCCGGATGCCCCTTGACTCGAGGTAGTGGTTCAGGAAGATCTCTTCACTGACCATCGACTTGGTCTTGACCAGGATGGTCGATCCGGCTCGCTCACAAAGGCTCAGGATGTACTTGGTGGCGTCGTCAGCGCTCGACGCCTGGTAGACGACCGCACCATTCGATTCGGCAGCCGACTTGAATCGGGCGAAAGCGGCCTCCTGGTCGGCGATCACCGCGTCCTTCGCGCCGGCGAGCTGCCGGCGGAGCGTGTCGAACTCCGCCTCGCCCGACTGCCCATCCGGGCCGACGTATTCCGCAAACCGCTCGGCGCGGCTTTGCCGCCAGCCGCGCTGAAAGGCCAGTAGATTCGTGCGCAGTTGAATGTCGTGAACGGCCCGGCGGTAGCGCTCTCGAAAGCTCATCCCGATCACGACCTCAGGAATCCTCGATCAGGACGACATGCAGCGCACGGGGTCCCTGGACCCCAATGGTCAGGACCCGCTCGATATCGGCCGTCCTGCTCGGGCCGGTGACGAGTCCCAGGTAACGGAGCTGCTCCGGCCCCGGGCCGGCGAGAGCCCGAACGGTTTCGGCCGCGTCATCGAGGGACGGGACCAGAAGGCGCGCGGAGACCACGACCACATGGGTTCGGGCCAGCATCCCAACAAGCCGCGCTTCCGTGTTGTTCGAACCGAGCAGCACCGATCCGGTTTCGGCCACCGCGAGACGGCCAACCGAGACGCCCATCTCGGCGTCCGCAACTTCCAACGCGGAGCCGCCGACCAGGGCCCCAGCTGGGGCGAAGCGCGCTCCTTCGGGCGTCGCCGTGACCCGGGGTGCGTCGAACTGTCGCGCAACCAGTGCTACCGCTGCGACGGCGGCGCTGTCATCCGGGACGGTCTGCACCGTTGCCCCCGCCTGCGTCGCACGCTGGCGAAATCGGTCGGTAAGCTCGCTCGCGCCCAGCGGCCCGACGAGCACCCTTATTTGTCCTCCGTCATCCCCCCATCATGAGGGTTAGGGCCGGTCCAGATCATGATCGGACCGGCCCTGGGAGGCGCCCCTCGATACGGCTTAGCGGACTGGCGCGACCGGCGTAAGAATCTCGGTGAAGTAGATTTCGAAAGCCTCGGTCAGGGCATCGCGGCCGCCAAACTTCTTGACCGCGTCCGCGCACAGAGTACCGATCGAAGTCTCACTCTTCTGTAGATCGTGTTCGGTGTCCCAGATCGAACCCCCGAACGTCTTGCCGGACTGGCGGTTGACGAAGAAGTACGCGGTCCGCGCGCCGGGCTGCTTCGCGATCGCCGGCAGGATGTTCTCCGTGAAGTTGGAGATGGCGTCAGAAGCGTGCGCCGGGTCGCCCTGAACGGTGGTCACGCGGGCGTATGCGCCGGCCATCGGTGGCTTGAAGCGCTCGAGCAGGGCGACTTCGCACTCGTCGTCATCGACGATGCTGCCGCCGATCTTGCTCAGCAATTTGAGCGCCTCGGGACGAACCTGGCCGCGAGCATCCTTCATCGTTCCTTCGGTCTCCCAGTAAGAAACGGTCAAGGCGTCGCCGGTTTTCCGATTGCCGAGGAGCGTCACGCCGGTGAAACCCTTCTGCTTCTTGAAGAGGGGCAGAATATCCTGCGTCCAAAGCTTGATCGCCTCTTCGATCTTCGTCGGATCGCCCTTGAGACGTACGACGCGGGTATACGAGGTCGCCTGATTCTGTACTGACATACGATGTCTCCTTGCACAACCTGCTTTAGCAAGTCGTGACTGGTGAGGGATCGATCGAAAGGACCAGGCTCACTTGATCTTGAGCGAGGGAGGGACGTCAAAGCGTCCCGAGGGGCCTTACATTAAGGGTACCCATTCCCCGTGAGGCTCAACCCTGAGCCATCATTTGCCGGACGTTCCCCCGAGTTAACCCCTCCTTGACGGGTTCGCTGCCCCCTGCTACGGTGGGTCCGTTCGTCTCGACCACGACTAGACCAAGGGAGGGAAACCCATGACGCGGACGTTCTTTGGCCTGCGCACGCGTGTGCTCGCACGGTTCAGCGCAATCGCCGGAGCTGCGGCGCTCGTCGCCGGAATCACACCCATCACGTCGACGGTCGGCGCCGATGCGGCGTCGACATCCCAGACCTACATCGTGCTCGCCAAACAGGAGAACGTGTCGGCTCGCCTGCTGAGCCAGCTCCGCCTGCAGGGCGGCACGATCGTGGCGAGCTACGACGCGATCGGGGTCGTCGTCGTCCGGACGGGCGATGCCCAATTCGCCGGCCGGGCGCAGAAAAACCTCGACGTCGAGGGCGCCGCCAATGCAAACACGTTGGCATTCCATCTCAAGCCCACGATCGAGAACAGCGGCGGCGATCATGAAGGAAATGGCGGCAAGCCCGCCAGCGATAGCGACAACCTGTCCGCGCTTCAGTGGGATATGAAGCAGATCCAAACCCCCGCAGCGCACAAGATCACGGGCGGCAGTCGCTCCGTGTTGGTCGGGGATATCGACACCGGCCTCGATTACACCCATCCGGACCTGGCTCCCAACGTCGATAGCGCGAACAGTGTGAACTGCCTCAGCGGTTCGCCGGTCGCGGGCGCTGCCGCGGCCATGGATGTCAACGGGCATGGGACGCATACGGCAGGAACCATCGCGGCCGCGTCGAACCGCATCGGCATCGTCGGGGTTGCGCCAAACGTCCGGATTGCCGGCATCAAGGCCGGGGACAGCCTGGGATTCTTCTTCCCACAGGCGGTGGTCTGCGCCTTCATGTGGGCGGGATCCCATCACTTCAACGTCACGAACAACAGCTACTTCGCTGATCCCTACTACTACAACTGTCCGAACGGTACCCAGCAGGAGCGCCTGATCCTCAAAGCCGAGGGACGCGCGATTGCCTACGCGACCCGAAAGGGCGTCGTCAACGTGGCGGCGGCGGGGAACTTCGCGGACGACATGGCGAATCCGACCCAGGATCGCCAGAGCCCGGACGACACCACGCCGGTGACCCGACCGGTCACGAAGGCTTGCAAAGTCATCCCGGTCCAGATGCCGGGAGTCATCGCGGTCAGCGCCACGGGCAACCTGGGCCGGAAGTCGTTCTACTCGAACTACGGCATGGACGTCATCAACGTTGCGGCTCCCGGCGGCGATAGCGTTCTGCAGAAGACGGCGGCGGCGCCCAACGGCCGGGTCCTGTCGACCTACCCGGTAAGCCTCAAGAACTCCTGCTTGCGACCGGTGGTCGATCCGGCCGGTGGATCGAACGCCTTCTACTGCTACCTGCAGGGGACCTCGATGGCATCGCCCCATGTGACGGGTTTGGTGGCGCTGATGATCAGCCGGTTCGGTCGGATGAGTGCTTCGGATGTTCGGGAGCGGCTGCAAGAGACGGCCGACCCGATCGCTTGCCCGACAGCGGCGGTGCTCGCCCAGTACGCGTTCTTCCCCTCTGTGAACAACGTTGCGCCGCAGACCTGCACGGGTGAGGCGGACGACAACTCCTGGTACGGACACGGCCAGGTGAATGCGTTGAGGGCGATCGGCGGCGGCGACGAAGGCGGAGATCACCAGAACTAGTCGCTGGTAGGGGCCGGGCGGCGCGCCCGGCCCCGACGGTCTCAGGAGCGTCTAGACACTCGGCAATTCGGGTGTTATACCTTCTTTGGCAGGCGGATCGGCTAATCAGAGGGAGGTGGCTATGAGGCGCAGGGTTGCCGTCACCATCAATGGCACCAAGCACGAGCACGAGGTGGAGCCTCGGCTGCTGCTGGTGCAGTACATCCGAGAGCTGGCGGGGCTCACTGGGACGCATGTCGGGTGCGACACCAGCAACTGCGGAGCGTGCACCGTCGAGTTGGACGGCCACAGCGTGAAGTCCTGCACGGTCTTCGCCGTCCAGGCCGATGGGGCCCAGGTCACGACGATCGAGGGCCTGGCCAAGGGATCGACGCTACATCCTCTTCAGAAGGCATTCTGGGACGAGCACGGCCTCCAGTGCGGCTTCTGCACCCCGGGCATGATCATGGCGGCGAAGCAGCTGCTCGAGCGCAACCCCAACCCGACCGAGCAAGAGATCCGAATGGGGCTCGAGGGCAACCTCTGCCGCTGTACCGGCTACCACAACATTGTCAAGTCGATCCAGGCGGCGGCCAAGGTGATGGCGCCTGGGGCCGAGCGCAAAGCGCCCGCGCCGGTCTCCTAGAGGGAGGATTTCAAGATGGCGATATCCCAAATGGTTGGCGCCTCCGTCAAGCGACGCGAAGATCCACGGCTGGTCACCGGGACCGGCAGCTACGTCGACGACATTGCACAGACGGCCGTCGTCCACATGCACGTGATCCGATCGAGCGAGGCCCACGCGAGGATCCTCGGCATCGAGACCGCCCGGGCGAAGGAAGCCGACGGCGTGATCGCGATCTTTACCGGGAAAGACCTGAAGCCGGAGTTCGGCGCACCCCTGCCGGTCACGGTGTGCTTTGTACCCGATAAGAAGTATCCGAACCACTATCCGGTCGCGATCGACAAGGTTCATTACGTGGGCGAGCCGGTTGCGATCGTGCTGGCCTCGAGCCGGGCCGCCGCCGAGGACGCGGGTGAGCGGATCGACATCAAGTACGAGCCGCTGCCGGCGGTCACGGACATCGAGAAAGCCATCGAGAAGGGCGCTCCCATCCTCCACGAAGAGCTGGGAAGCAACCTCTCGTATGACACCAAGTTTGCGGCCGGCGATATCGAGGCCGCCTTCAAGGAAGCCGACATCACGATCAAGCAGCGCCTCGTCCAGCAACGCCTGATCCCAATCGCGATCGAGCCACGCGGCGTGCTGGCAGATTACAAGACGTTCGCCAACAAGCTCACCGTGTGGTCATCGACCCAGATTCCGCACTTTGTCAAGGTGTGGCTGGCTGTCATCCTTGGCATTCCCGAAAGCAACGTTCGGGTGGTCGCGCCCGAGGTTGGTGGCGGGTTTGGGTCGAAGATCCGGGTCTACCCCGAGGAGATTCTGACCGCCCTCGCGTCGCGGAAGTTGGGTCGGCCGGTCAAATGGATCGAGGATCGAAGCGAAAACACCAAGGCAACCCACCATGGGCGGGACCAGATCTGGGATGTCGAGATCGCCGCGAAGAAGGATGGCACCGTACTCGGCCTCCGGCCGACGCAGTGGCTCAACCTCGGCGGCTACTGCAGCCAGTTTGGCACCTTCCAGGTGCTGGGCATGCTGGTCGCGCAGGGCGCCTACAAGATGAAGGCGTTCGATGGAAGGGCGGTCGGCGTCTTCACGAACACGACGCCGACCGACGCTTACCGCGGGGCCGGCCGGCCTGAGGCGACGTACCTGATCGAGCGGGTGATGGACCTGGTGGCCCGTGAGACCGGCATCGACCCGGTCGAGGTCCGGCGGAAGAATTTCGTCCGGGTGGAGGACCAGCCCTTCACGACCTTGCTCGGGCTCACCTACGATTCGGGCGACTACACCATCACCCTGGACAAAGCCCTGGAGATGGTCGACTACAAGGCCTTGCGCCGCGAGCAAGCGGAGAAGCGCAAGCAGGGCAAGTACATCGGCATTGGCCTCTCAACCTACATCGAGATCTGTGGGTTGGGCCCGGCGGGCGCCACGCAGGCGGCGGTCGGCGTCTCGCTCTGGGGCATGTCGGTGGTCAACGTCCATTTCACCGGCAAGGCCACCGTTATCATCGGAAGCTCGCCGCATGGGCAGGGGCACGAGACGACCTACGCCCAGGTGGCATCCGACGTGCTCGGCATCCCCGTCGAGGACATCGACGTCCAGCATGGGGACACGGCGATCGGCCCCATGGGAATGGACACCTACGGTAGCCGGAGCACGGCGCTGGACGGCAACGCCGTGCACATCAGCTCGATGAAGGTGCAGGAGAAGGCGCGGAAGATCGCCGCCCACTTGCTGGAGGCGGCGGAAGGCGACGTCGTCTACGAAAACGGCAAGGCCTTCGTGAAAGGCACGCCGTCGAAAGGGGTCACCATCCAAGAGATCGCCGTGGCCGCCTTCCAGACCAGCCGGCTCCCTAAGGGCATGGAAGGCGGTCTGGAGGCCACGACCTTCTTCGATCCCACCAACTTCGTCTGGCCGTTCGGCGCCCACATCGCGGTCGTGGAAGTCGATGCCGAAACCGGCGCCACGAAAATCCTTCGCTACGTCGCCGTCGACGACGTCGGCAACAGGATCAACCCGATGGTGGTCGACGGCCAGCTCCATGGCGGCATCGCCCAGGGTATCGGCCAGGCTCTCTTCGAAGAAGCGGTTTATGACGAGTCTGGCCAGCTACGGACGGGTAGCCTCGTCGACTACCTGATTCCGACGGCGTCCGACGTCCCCTCGTACGAGCTGGCGGCGACGGTGACCCCCAGCCCGGTCAACCCGCTGGGCACCAAGGGCGTCGGGGAGGCGGGAACGATCGCCTCAACCCCCGCCGTGATGAACGCCATCGTGGACGCCCTCGAACCATTCGGGGTCAAGGACATCGACATGCCGGCCACCCCACAGAAACTCTGGGCGCTGATGCACCGCAACGGAGGGACAAAACGATGACGCCTGCCGCATTCGATTACGTCGTCCCGCGCAGCCTGCCGGAGGCGGTTGCGGAACTGGTCAAGCACGGCCAGGAGTCGAAGGTCCTCGCCGGTGGGCATAGTCTCATCCCGCTGATGAAGCTGCGCCTCTCGACGCCGTCCTTCCTGGTGGACATCGGCCGTATTGGCAACCTCAGCTACATCCGTGAGGAAGACGGCCACATCGCGATCGGCGCACTGACGAGTCACCACGACATCGAGTTTTCCGACCTGCTGAAGAGCAAGCTGCCGCTGTTGACCAGCGCCGCCTCACAGATCGGCGACCCGCAGGTTCGCAACCGCGGGACGATCGGCGGCGCGGCGGCGCACGCCGACCCAAACGGGGACTTCCCGGCCTGCTTGCTGGCGCTCGATGCCGAGCTCAAGGTGGTCGGCCCCAAGGGCGAACGCACCATCGCCGCCAACGATTTCTTTGTCGACACGTTCACGACGTCACTCGAACCCAACGAGATCCTGCGTGAGATCCGGATCGCGACGCCGCCGCCGGGCAGCAGAGGCACCTACCTGAAGTTCAGCCGGCGGTCGCAGGACTGGGCGATCGTGGCGGTCGCCGCGCAGGCGAGAGTGAGCGGTCACGAGGTCACGCAGGTGGCGATCGGTCTCACCGGGATGGGGACCCGCCCGATCCGGGCATCCGCAGTCGAGCGAGCGTTGCGCGGCAAGGCGGGGCACGACGACGAGCTTCGCCAGGCGGCCGAGCGGGCCGCGGACGGCACCAACCCGCAGCAAGACCTGAACGGCTCGCCGGATTACCGCCGGCACCTGGTACAGGTCCTGACCCGGCGGGCGCTCGAACAGATCACGGCGCACCACTAAGAAGAGGGAGAGCAGCGGCACTTCGCCGCCGCTCTCCCTACAATTCGCTACATGCAGGACCTTCCCGTTTCGTCGATCGAGGACGTCGAGCGGGCGCTGCAGGCACACCACTACGTTGCCGATCGCAGCCTGGCAACGACCATCTTCCTTGCCCTGACGCTGGACAAGCCGCTTCTGCTCGAAGGTGAGGCCGGGGTTGGGAAGACGGAAGTCGGCAAGGTGCTCGCCGAGATCCTCGACACGCGACTGATCCGGCTGCAGTGCTACGAAGGCATCGACGTCAACAACGCCGTCTACGAATGGGCCTACGCGAAGCAGATGCTACACATCCGTCTGCTGGAAGCGTCCGGCACCAACCGGGACGAGACCGAGCGCGAGATCTACAGCCACCAGTTCCTGGTGAAGCGCCCGCTGCTGCAGGCGATCGAAAGTGACGGCGCGAAGCCGCCGGTGCTCTTGATCGACGAAATCGACCGGGCCGACGACGAATTCGAGGCGTTCCTCCTCGAGCTGCTCTCCGATTTCCAGATCTCGATCCCCGAGATCGGCACCATCAAGGCCGACAAGCCGCCGGCGGTGATCATCACCTCGAACCGCACGCGCGAGATTCATGATGCCCTGAAGCGCCGCTGCCTTTATTTCTGGATCGACTACCCGTCGGTCGATCGGGAGTACGAGATCATCACCGCGCGGGTGCCGGACGTTCCGAAAAAGCTGGCCCGGCAGGTCAGCGAGTTCATTGGTGGCGTTCGTCGCCTCGACCTCTATAAGTTGCCGGGCATCGCCGAGACGCTCGACTGGACCCGCTCACTGATGGCACTCGGCGAAACCGAGCTCAGCGAAGCCGCCGTGCAGGCGACGCTCGGCGCCGTGGTGAAGTACCAGGAGGATCTCGAACGACTGCGCGGCGCGGGCTCGCGGGAGCTCGTTGCCCGCGCCGTCAATGCCTGACCCGGGCGCGATCCTCGCCCGCAACTGGTTGCATTTCGGTCGGATCCTTCGGGGCCTCGGTTTCGACGCCGGCCCTGCGCGGATGCTGCCGTTCCTTACGACCCTGACGGTGATCGACCTGCGCCGTCCGGACGATGTCCGAACCGCGGTTCATGTCCACTTCGCCCGACGGCGAGACGAGCTGCAGATCCTGGACCGGGCGCTGGGCGCCTTCCTTCAGGCCAACGCGGCGCATGGCGAGCTGCCCGCACCGTCCGCGACGGCGTCATCCCAACGGGAAACCCAGATGACGCTTACGGGCCGCCAGTTGAAGGTGCTCGATGAGGAGGGCGCGGCGGCCGAAGGCGCCGAGGAGCAGGAGGTGGCGAGCTACTCGCAGGCCGAGGTGCTTCGCCAGAAAGACTTCGACACCCTGACCGAGGCCGAGATGGCGGAGGTCCGGCGGCTGATCCGGCTGATGCGGCTTCCCGCCGGCCTGACGCGATCCCGACGGGCGCGCCCGGGCGGCCACGATCGGCTCGATATCCGCCGGCTTCTGCGGCGCAGCCTGCGATTTGGCGGCGAGCTGCTGGTCTTCAGTTGGAAGAGCCCGACCCTTCGGGCGCGCCCGCTGGTTCTGCTTTGCGACATCAGCGGCTCCATGGAGCGCTACACGCGCCTCCTTCTCAACTTCACGTACGCGCTGAAGAATGCCAGTACGCGCGTCGAGGTGTTCGTCTTCGCCACACGCCTGACCCGTATCACCCGCTTGCTCCGGAGCCATGACGTCGATGCCGCGCTGAACCGCGTGATGGCGTCGGTCGATGACTGGTCGGGCGGAACCCGCATCGGCGAGGCGATCGAGACTTTCAACCGGCGTTATGCGCGCCGCGTGCTCAGCCACGGTGCCACCGTCGCCATCATCAGTGACGGCTGGGACCGCGGTGATGCGGCGCATATGCGGCGGGCGATCGCCCGGCTGCAGCGGTCCTGCCACCGGCTGATCTGGATGAACCCGTTGATGGGTGCCCCCGGCTATGAGCCGCTTACCCTGGGGCTGCAGGCGGCGCTCCCCTTCGTCGACGACTTCCTACCCGCCCACAACCTCGCGAACCTGGAGGCGCTCGGCGCGTTGTTGCTGGAAACCGCAGGCCGACGGCCGGTTCGCCGCCAGACGCTGGTCCGAGCATCCGCATGACTTGCGTTGACGCCTTCGCTGCAGCAACGCATAGTTAGATCGTGGGTGCCGACGATCCGAAGGCGGCGGGGCTACGAATCGGCATTGCCGCCGGGGCGCTCGCGCTGCTTGGATTCGTGGATGTCCTGTTTGGTCTCCTGAGCTCGAACCATCAGCCGGTGATTCCAGGTCTATTGGCGCTGGCGTTGGCCGTTGCCGTGTGGCAACGATCGTTTGCCGCGTCTGCTGAACAGGACCCATGAGCCTCTGAGAGCCCGGCGCCGGTCCTGACCGCATCGGCCTGGCAACGATTCATCAGGCGGCTGACTACACTTTGAGCTATGCGCGACGTCATGACCGACGTCAAGGTGTGGCTCGAGCAAGGCGACCCGGTCGCGGTCGCGACCGTGATCAGTACCTGGGGGAGCGCCCCGCGGCCGGCCGGCTCGCGGATGGCCATCAGCCAGTCGGGAAAGATCGCTGGCTCCGTCAGCGGCGGGTGTCTCGAGGGCGAGGTCTTCGAGCAGGCCCAGGCGATCCTGAAGGGGAAGCCCGCCAGCCTGTTTCACTACGGCGTCAGTGACGACCTCGCCTGGACCGTCGGCCTGAGCTGCGGCGGCGAAATCGATGTGCTCGTCGAGCCACTGGCGCAGGTGCATCGCGACCTGATGGCCGCGTTGGAGCAGGAGCATCCGGTGGTGCTGAAGACGGGCGTCGGCGAGGCGCCCGGTGCCCGCGCGCTCCTGACGCTGGCGGACCCGGAGGTCCCCGACCTTCTCAACCGGGAGAACCCGGTCCGGCAGGACGGTGTCTTCCTCGAGCCCTTCCCCCGTCCACCGGAGCTCTTCATCTTCGGCGGCTCGCACGTCGCCATCCCGCTGACGCGCCTGGCGAGCGCGATCGGCTTCCGGGTGACGGTCGTCGATGCCCGGTCAAAGTTCGCGGAGAAAGACCGCTTTCCCGAGGCGCGACGGGTAATCAAGGCCTGGCCGGACGAGGTCCTGAAGGACCTGCCGATGGACGGCTCGACCTACGTCGTGATCCTGACGCACGACCCGAAGTTCGATGATCCGACGATCACCGCGGCGCTGTGCGGGCGGCCTCGCTACATCGGCGCCATCGGCAGCAAGAAGACCCATCGCGACCGAGTCGCGAGGTTGATCAAGGCCGGGGTCGACCCGCGCGAGATCGAGCGTGTCCAGGCGCCGATCGGCCTCGACCTCGGGGCGCAGACCGCCGAGGAGACGGCGCTGGCGATCCTGGCGCAAATGGTGGCAGTGCGCCATGGGAAGCAGGGTGGCCCGATGCCGGGCCCGGCCGCGGCGGCGTGAAAGCCGAGTCCCTGCGGGGCTTGCGGTTGAGCGCCGAGGGCATCGAGGGCGCCGTGCTGGCCCAGACCCTGCTGGTTCCGGACGACCACCATCGAGTCTTGCTGCTCAAGGGCCGGATTCTGACCACGGCCGACTGGCCGGTGGTGGCGAGCGCCCGGGTCGATGAGCTCCACGTGGTGCGCATCGAAAAGGGCGACATCCATGAGGATGAGGCCGCCCGCCGCCTGGCGAAACTCGTGGCCGGTCCAGGCGTCATCGTTCACGGCCCGGTCGAGAGCCAGGTCCGGCTGAGCGCCGAGGTGAACGGCATCTTCAAGGTCGATGCCGAGCGGCTGCAGGCGCTCAACAGCATCCAGGACGTGTCGATCTTCACCCTCTTCGACGGCCAGCTCGTCTCGAAGGGTAAGACCGTCGCCGGGGTCAAGGTCACCCCCTTCGTCGTGCCGGAGGCCCGGCTGCGCGATGCAGAGGGCGTGGCGGTCGGCGGCGAGGGCGTGATCCGGGTGCTGGCCTTCCGGCCGACGCGGGTGGGAGTCCTCGTGCGCGAGCGGCTGGACCCGGCGCAGCGCGAGAAGTTCCAGGCGTCGATCGAGATGAAGGTGGCCTGGTTCGGCTCGACCATCAGCGAGATCCAGTACGTCGCGGACAACGTCGGGGCGGTCGAAGCTGCGGTCGGTGGCCTCCTCCGAGATGCGGACCTGCTGCTGACCGCCGGCGCCAACGCCACCGACCCGCTCGACCCGACCCTGGTGGCGCTCGAGCGGCTTCACGCCCGGATGGAAAAGCAGGGCGCCCCGGCGCACCCGGGCAGCGCGGTCTGGCTCGCCTATCTCACCGACAAGCCGATTTTCGGCGTGGCGGCGTGCGGGATGTTCTCGCGGGCGACCGTGCTCGACCTCATCCTGCCGCGGCTCTTCACCGGGGCGCGCGTCACGGCGGACGACTTCAACCGCCTCGGCCATGGGGGGCTGCTGTCGAAGGACATGGCTTTTCGTTTTCCGGCGTATGGCGCGTTCGACACACTTGATGCCTGACTCTCGGATGTGAATTTGCTTCCAATTCGTTTCGCGGATTGACAACAAACCTTTGCCGGACTACGGTTAGCGAACGCGTCGGCTGGTTTCCACAATCACTGTAGGAGGGGTTGTCCATGCTGCCAGCGCCATTTGAGTACCACGCCCCGAAGACCATGGACGAGGCGCTGGGCCTCCTCGATGAGCTCGGTGAAGACGCCAAGGTCCTGGCCGGCGGCCAGAGCCTGATCCCGCTTCTCAAGCTACGGTTCGCGAGTCCGGCGCACCTGGTCGACATCAACAAGATCAAGGACCTGGACTTTCTCGAGGAGCGCCACGGGACCCTTTCCATCGGTCCGCTCTTCCGCCACAAGTCCGCGGAGCGCTCGAGCCTGCTGGCCTCGCGCTACCACGTGATGGCCGACGCCGCCCCCCAGATCGCCGACCCGATCATCCGCAACCGCGGAACGATTGCGGGATCGGTCGCCCACGCGGACCCCTCGGGTGACTGGGGAACGGTCTTGCTCGCGCTCGACGCCGACTTGGTCCTGCGCTCGAAGTCCGGAAGCCGGACGGTCAAGGCTCGCGACTTCTTCAGCGGGCCGTTCAGCACCGCGCTGCAACCCACCGAGATTCTGTCCGAGATCCGGATACCCGTTGCCAAGCCCCAAACCGGCGGCGCCTACCTCAAGCTGGAGCGCAAGGTCGGTGACTTCGCCACCGTCGCGGTTGCGGTCCATCTGCAGATGGATGACGGCAAGGTCGGTTCGGCGGGAATCGGACTGACAGCCGTTGGGCCCCAAAACATCCGGGCGGAGCGGGCCGAGGCCGCGCTGCTGGGCGCCAGGTTAGATGACGACACGATCAAGGAAGCGGCCGCCCTGGCGGCGGAGGCCGCCGAGCCGAAAGCCGACCATCGCGGATCCGTCCAGTACAAACGCAACATCGTCCGGGTCTTTACCGAGCGTGGACTGAAGCGCGCCTACGAGCGCGCGAGGGGAGGTGGATGAACATGGGCCAGTCGATCACCGTCACGGTCAACGGCGAGCAGAAAAGCGCTGACGTCGAGCCGCGGCTCCTCCTCGTGCACTTCCTTCGGGAAAAACTCCGACTCACCGGGACCCACATCGGATGCGATACGACCCATTGCGGCGCCTGTACCGTGTTGGTCGAAGGGGTGCCAGTGAAGTCCTGCACCATGCTCGCCGTCCAGGCCGATGGTCAGCAGGTGACCACCGTGGAGGCGCTGGCCGCCGGCGGCACCCTGCACCCCATCCAGGCGGCGTTCAAGCAAGAACACGGGCTCCAATGCGGCTTCTGTACGCCCGGCATGATGCTGACCAGCATTGCGCTCTTGAACGAGAAGCCGGACCCCTCCGACGACGACATCCGCTGGGCGCTCTCGGGCAACATTTGCCGCTGCACCGGCTACATGAACATCGTCAAAGCGGTCAAGAGCGCGGGCGCCCAGATGCGAGCCTCAGCAGCGGTACCCGAGGCGGCCACGGCCGCGACGAGGAGCTAAGCCATGGCTGTTGAAACCCCACTCAAGGGCAACATCGGCGACAGCATCAAGCGCAAGGAAGACGACCGCTTCATCCGGGGCAAGGGCAACTACCTGGACGACATCAACCTCCCCGGCATGCTGCACATGGCCATCCACCGCAGCCCATTTGCCCACGCCCGGATCAAGTCCATCAACACGGACGCCGCCCAGGCAGTGCCGGGTGTCGTCGCGGTCGTGACGGGGGCGCTGCTGGCCCAGCACAAGCTCGCCTGGATGCCGACGCTCTCCGGCGACACCCAGGCGGTGCTGGCGACCGACAAGGTGCGCTTCCAGGGTCAGGAGGTCGCCTGCGTCATCGCGACCGATCCGTACGTCGCCCGGGACGCCGCGGCGCTGGTCGAGGTCGACTATGAAGTGCTCCAGCCGGTCGTCACCCCGCAGAAAGCGCTCGAGCCAGGCGCGCCCCTGATTCGTGACGAGAAAGAGGGCCAGAAGGACAACCATATCTATCACTGGGAAGCGGGCGACAAGGCGAAGACCGAGGAGGCCTTTGCGAAGGCCGATCGGGTCGTCAAGCTGGATACGTTCTATCCACGCTGCCACCCCTCACCGCTGGAAACCTGCGGCATCGTCGCCGACGTCAACCCGGCGACCGGGCACGCCACCCTCTACATGACATCGCAGGCGCCGCATGCGCACCGCACGCTGTTCGCGATCGTCGCGGGGCTGCCGGAGCAAAACATCCGGATCATCTCGCCCGACATTGGCGGCGGCTTCGGCAACAAGGTGCCGATCTATCCCGGCTACGTCGTCGCGACGGCCGCTTCCCTCCTGATCGGCAAGCCGGTGAAGTGGGTCGAGGACCGCAGCGAAAACCTGATCTCGACCGGGTTCGCCCGCGACTATTACATGTCGGGCGAGCTGGCGCTCCGCAACGACGGGCGCATGCTGGGGCTGCGGGTCAAGATGCTCAGCGACAACGGCGCCTTCTATGCGGACGCCCAACCGTCGAAGTTCAGGGCCGGGCTCTTCCATATCGTCACTGGCTCTTACGATCTCGCGGCTGCCCACGTCGAGACGGACGGCGCTTACACCAACAAGGCGCCCGGCGGCGTGGCCTATCGCTGCTCGTTCCGGGTGACCGAGGCGTCCTACCTGATCGAGCGACTGGTCGAGAGTGCCGCGCTCGAGATGAACATGGACCCGGCCGAGATCAGGCTCAAGAACTTCATCCAGCCAGAGCAGTTCCCCTACATGTCAGCCACCGGCTTCGAGTACGACAGTGGCGATTACCCCAGGGCAATGCAGGTCGCGCTCGACAAGCTCGGCTACAAGGAGCTGAGGAAGGAGCAGGCCGAGAAGAGGAAGAAGGGTGAGTTGATGGGGATCGGGATCGCCAGCTTCACCGAAGTGGTGGGCGCGGGTCCCGGCAAGCACTATGACATCGTCGGGCTCCGCATGTTCGACTCCGCGGAATTGCGCGTTCATCCCACCGGCAAGGCGATCCTCAAGCTGGGCGTCAAGAGCCAGGGTCAGGGCCACGAGACCACGTTCGCGCAGATCGTGACCGAGGAGCTAGGCATCCCCGCTGCCGACATCGAGGTCCAGGAGGGCGACACCGACAACACGCCCTACGGGCTGGGCACCTACGCGAGCCGCAGCACGCCGGTCGGCGGGGCGGCCACGGCGATGGTGTCGCGCAAGCTGCGCGACAAGGCGAAGAAGATCGCAGCCCACCTGCTCGAGGCGTCGGAGGCCGATATCGAGTTCGACCACGGCAAGTTCTTCGTCCGCGGCTCGCCCTCGAAGTCCAAGACCATCCAGGATGTGGCGTTTGCCGCCTACACCAACCTGCCCGACGGGTTGGAAGCCGGCCTCGAGGGTGTGACCTACTACGATCCGCCCAACATGACGTATCCGTTCGGGACCTATCTCGTGGTGGTCGACATCGACCGTGGCACGGGCCAGGTCAAAGTCCGCCGGATGGTGGCGGTCGACGACTGCGGGGTGCGGATCAACCCGATGATCGTCGAGGGACAGATCCACGGTGGCCTCACCGAGGGCTTTGGCATCGCCTTCATGGAGCTGATCACGTTTGACGAGGAAGGCAACTGCCTCGGCTCGAATTTCACCGATTACCTGTTGCCTACGAGTTGGGAGACGCCGAAGTTCGAGATGGGCGAGACGGTCACGCCGTCGCCCCACCACCCGATCGGCGCGAAAGGGGTTGGTGAGTCGGCCACGGTCGGCTCGCCGGCGGCCTTCGTCAACGCCGTGATCGATGCGGTGGGACACCTGGGCATCAAGAACATCGACATGCCGGTCACCTCGGACAAGGTCTGGGAGGCGCTCAACAAGGTCGGCGCTGCGGAGTAAGGGTAAGGATCGGGGATGTCACTCGCGGATGACGTGCTGGACCGGGCGGCGGAGCTGCGGCGGCGCGGCGAAACGTTCGTCGTCGCGACCGTCGTCCGGGTCGAGCCACCGACGTCGGCGCAGGCCGGCGACAAGGCGCTGATCACCGCCGACGGAAAACTCTGGGGATGGGTCGGCGGTAGCTGCTCCGAAGGGCTGGTGCGGCGCGAGGCGATGATCGCCATGGGAGACGCGCAGCCCCGACTGGTCAAAATCGCGCCCGACGAGTCGCCCGATCATCTACCCGGCGTCGTCTCGCATCTCAGTACCTGCCCGAGTGCCGGCAAGCTCGATGTCTTCATCGATCCGCAACTCCCACGACCGTTGCTGCTCCTCGTTGGCGATACGCCGGCGGCGCGCACCCTGGTCAAACTAGGTGCCACCATCGGGTACAAGACGTGTGCGGTGCACCCGGGCGCGGTTCCGACCGATTTCCCCGAGGCGGACCAGGTCATCGGCTCGCTCGACCTCGCGCCGGCGCAGCCCAACGCGAGCACATGGGCCGTTGTGGCGACGATGGGCCACTACGACGAGGATGCCATCGAGGCACTCTTAGGCTATGACGTCGCCTACATTGGACTGGTGGCCAGCCGCCGCCGGGCCGCCACCGTTCTCGGCGTCCTTCAGGGCCGAGGCGTCAGGGGCCTGGAACGGGTCCGCCGCGCCGCCGACAGCTCGGTGGGTGGGTCCCAGGAGGAGATCGCCCTGGCGACGCTCGCCGAGATCGTCGCCGCACGCCACGCGGATCAGCGCCGCTATGCGATCCCCCTGCCGGAGACCGCCGTCGATCCGATCTGCGGCATGCAGGTCGAGGTGAAGGGCGCCCTGCATACGCTCAGGGTCGGCGAGACCATCCACTACTTTTGCGGCGCCGGCTGCCTGGATGCGTTCAAGCTGCGGGAAGGTCAGGCGTCGACGTCCCGACCTTCCCGCGGTGACAGCTAGGATCCGATAATCGGTCGGACTTCGATCGAGCCGACGCTGGCCGAGGGTACCTTGGCCGCGTAAGCGACGGCCTCGTCCTGGTTCTTCGCCTCGATGACGTAGAAGCCAATGACCTGCTCGCTCCCAGTGGTGGCGGGCCCTGAGGCGGTCTTCGTCGACCCGTTGCGGACGCGGACCGTGGTCGCCGTTTTTGACGGCTGGACCGGGTCGCCGCCCTTGAACATGCCCTTCCCCGAAAGCTCCTCGTAATAGCGACCGAAGGCAGCCTGCTGTTGCTGCATCTGCGGGCTGTCCGGCGCGGGCATCTTCGATTCGTCGGCGTAGAGCAAATACAGATATTTCATGTTCTCTCCTCTTATTTACACGCGCGCCTTTCCACACCGGGGCGCGCTAATGTTCTGTGGATTAAGCGGGCCTGGCCTGGGCGAGCACCTGGTCTTTGGTGACACCCTCCATGTTGTGGATCTGCTTGGCGTGCTGCTGGACCCCGACCACCAGCTTCGCCTCGTCGTCCGTCTGGAGCGACCAGCCGCATTCACATTCGACGCGTTTTTGCATTCCGCACCTCCTCAAAGGTATTCGACTGAACCGCCGCCCTTTCCTACCGCCGCCCTTTCCACACCGGGGGCGGCTGAGAGCCGGGGGCGGCTAAGATCGATCATCGCTGGACGCCTTTGGCGAATGTTTGGAGGCTCATTGCTTCGCATCTACCTGACCGGTGAGGTCGCCGTCGAGCGTGGCGAGCACTTGCTCCGTGACGCCGATCTCGCCGGTCGCCAGGGGCGCCTGGCACTCGTCTACCTCGTGTCGGAGCGGGAGCGGGCGGTGACCCAGTCCGAGCTCGCCGAGCTGCTCTGGCCCGACTCGCTTCCACCGTCGTGGCCGGTGGCGCTCAGTGCGGTGATCAGCAAGCTCCGCCAGAAGCTGGGCACGCTGGGCCTCGATCGCGACCGGATCATCGCCAATGCTTTTCGCTGCTACCAGTTTCGGCCGCCCGCCGAGACCTGGATCGACCTCGAGGCCGCGGCCGACGCCGTCCACCAGGCCGAAGGTGCCGTGCTCGCCAATCGGCCGCAGGCCGCGTATGGGCCGTCGTTGATCGCGACCACCATCGCGCGCCGCCCGTTCCTCGTGGGAGAGGACGCGCCCTGGGTGATGACTCGACGGGAGCGCCTGCGTGACATCCTGGTGCGAGCGCTCGACTGCCGCGTGGAGGCGCTCATCTGGAACGGCGAGCTCGCCCTCGCCCAGGACCAGGCGCGCGCCGCCGTCGACCTGGAGCCGTTTCGTGAGTCAGGCTATCGCCGGCTGATGCAGGTGCTCGTCAGGCGCGGCGATCGCGCCGAGGCGGTGCGGGTCTACCAGCAATGCCGCCAGCGGCTCGCCGACGAGCTGGGCGTTGCCCCCTCGGACGAGACGGAATCGCTGCTGAAAACGCTACTCGGGAGCACAGCCTGACCGTCGGACCTACGCGCGATGGATCTCGGAGCCGACCTCAGCTTTCGCCAGGTCGCCATCGCGCGAGGAACCGTTGCCAGGGAGCGGCGGGGCGATCACCGGACGGGCCGTCGGCGGCTTGCTGATCCCCGTGGCGGCGTAGATCTCGTCCTGGTCGAGCGTGTCTTTCTTCAGCACTGCCTCCGCCAGGCGATCGAGACGATCGCGGTTTTCCGTCAGCAGGCGCATCGATTCCCGATGGCACTCGTCGACGATCCGGCGGACCTCCTCGTCAAGAATCTTGGCGGTCTCCTCGCTGAAGTGCTCCGTGCTCGCCGCACCGTCGCCGGGTTGAGTCAAGTTCAGCGGCCCCAACTTCGGTGACATGCCAAAGCGCGCCACCATCGAGCGGGCGATTTGATTGACCTGCTGGAGGTCGCTCTCCGCCCCGGTCGTGACGGCGCCGTAGGCAACTTCCTCGGCCGCTCGGCCGCCCAGCGCGAGCGTGATCCGGCCGCGCAGGTAGCTCTCGGGATAGTTGTAGCGGTCGTCGAGCGGCTGGCTGTAGGTCGAGCCGAGGGAAAGCCCGCGCGGCACGATCGTCAGCTTCTTTACCGGATCCGCTCCGGGGATCAGCAGGCCCATCAGTGCGTGGCCCGACTCGTGGTAGGCGATCAGGCGTTTTTCGTCGGCCCCGAGCACGATCGGCCGGCGAAGCCCAAGGACGGATCGCTCGATCGCCTCGTCGAAATCCTCGCGTGTGACGGCCGTCCTGCCCTTGCGGGCGGCGACCAGGGCGGCTTCGTTGACGATGTTTCGCAGGTCGGCGCCGACGAAGCCGGCCGTCGCGCCGGCGATATCGCCGAGGTCCACATCAGGAGCGAGGGAGACCTTGCGCGTATGGATCTTGAGGATCGCCTCGCGTCCCACCTTGTCAGGTGCGGAGACCGTCACGCGACGATCGAACCGACCCGGGCGGAGCAGAGCAGGGTCCAGGACCTCGGGCCGGTTGGTGGCGGCGAGCACGACCACGTTCTGATTCGGCGTGAAGCCGTCCATCTCGGTCAGGATCTGGTTGAGGGTCTGCTCGCGTTCGTCGTTCGCGCCGAAGGCGGCGGAGGACGCGCGTGCGCGGCCGATCGCATCGAGCTCGTCGATGAAGATGATGCTCGGGGCGGCGGCCTTCGCCTTCGCGAACAGGTCCCGGACTCGCGCCGCGCCCACGCCGACGATCGCCTCGACGAACTCCGAGGCCGACAGGCTGAAGAACGGCCGGTTGGATTCACCGGCGACGGCGCGCGCCAGCAAGGTCTTGCCCGTGCCCGGCGCTCCCACCAGCAGGATGCCGTGGGGGATCTGCGCCCCGAGCCGCTGGTACTTTTCCGGCGTCTTGAGGAAATCGACGACCTCGGCCAGGTCCTGCTTGGCCTCCTCGATGCCGGCGACGTCGGCGAACGTGATGCGGGTCCCCGAGTCCGGCGTGTAGAGCGTGGCCTTGCTCTGGCCGAAGGCGCCGAGAAATCCGCCCGGACCCGCCGCGGACATGCGCCGGCTCAGATAGAGAAAGCCACCGATCAGCAGCAGGGCCGGCCCGAAGCTGAGCAGGATGTTCAGCAGCGGTGATCCTCCCGATCCGGGGGCCGTCGCGGTGATGAGGACGTTGTGCTGCTCGAGCAGCGTTTCCAGGCTGTCGGTCGCAAACACCGGCCGCTCGGTCTGAAAGAGCGTGCCGCTGGCCGACCCGGATGTCACCGATGTCTTGAAGTCACCCTGGATGGAGTTGGCCTGCGCGGTGATGTCCTTCACGTTGTCGGCATTCACCTGCTGGATGAAGGTGGTGTAGGGCACCGTGATCCGCGCTGGTCCGCTCATGAACACGAAGGTCAGGATGTAATTGATCGCCAGCAGCACGATGAGGTAAATCCAGAAGCCACGGCTGCGCCAGAAGGGCCGGGGCGATCCGGCCGGCGTGGGTCCGGTACCGCGCGCCGGAAGCAATGGTCGTTTGGTCGGGCTGGAAGCCAAAGTCGTTCCCCTCGCAATCGACTCTACACGCTTGGCAAATCGCCCGGACCAGGCTATGATCTTGTGATAGCGGTACTACTAAATAATTGGAGGCTTGATATGACGCTTACGCACGTGCTCGTCTTGCTGCTGGTCGGCGCGATCGCCGGATTGATTGGCGAACGACTGGTCAGCCGCGGCATGCCCGGTGGGCTGCTCGGTGCGATCGTCGCGGGACTGGTGGGCGCCTGGTTGATGGTCGACATCCTGCACGTCGTCATCGCCCCTGACCTGTCGCTGGGTGGCATCCCGATCCTCTCCGCGATTCTTGGCGCGGCAATCGTTGTCCTCGTTCTCAGTGTCGTCGCGGGCGCGAGCTTCGCTCGCGGGTGGAGCCGACACTAGGCGCTGCGTAGCGCGCGCGGGGTCCCGGCGGCGCAGACGCTCGGGCCCTCGCGTTTTTCCTTAGAACCCCGTCCGGCCTCAGACGGCGGGTGCCCTCCTGGCGCCAGCGAGCCCTACATTCGTTAGAGAGTGTTAGAGGGTCCAGTGGCCCGAACCACTTTGTTCTTGCCAATTGCTCTCAGGGACGGCACAATATGAACTCGGCTCCGCGTAAAGCCACCCAACCTGAGGAGGGAATGCAACGTGCGAAAGGTACGATCTTTGACTTTAATGGCGTCCACGGGCGCGCTCGCCGTCGTTCTGGCGGCGTGCGGTAGCTCGACAGCGGCACCGGCGGCAAGCGCGAGCGTGCCGGCGGACCTCAGTGTCTCGTCTTTCAACCAATCGTTCTCGTACATGGCCAACCTGAAGAGCATGACCACGGCGGGCAGTGGAAACGTTGGGGTGATCCTCCCCGACACCACCTCGTCGACGCGGTACGTCAACTTCGACGCACCGTATCTGAAGCAGGCCTTTGATGGGGCCGGCTATACGACATCGCAGTACACGATCTCAAACGCCGGGGGCGACCCGGCCCAGGAGCTTAACCTCGCCACGGCGGACATCACCGCCGGCGCCAAAGTGCTGATCTTCGACCCTCTGAACAGCAATGTCGGCGGGCAAATCCAGCAACTGGCCGCAAGTCACGGTGTCAAGACCATCAGCTACGACCGGGCCACCTTCACGGGTACCAACGTCTATTACGTGAGCTTCGACAATGTCCAGGTCGGCAAGCTGATCGGCGATGGTTTCCTGAAATGTGTCACCGACTGGCACGTCTCGAGCCCGAAGGTCTTTGAGCTGGACGGCGGCCAGGATACGGACCCCAATGCCGTCTCCTTCGCCCAGGGTTACAACAACTCGATCTGGGGCGACAAGACAACCCCGCTAACCGCAGGCAAGACGAACAGCCAGGGCATGACGCTCGTCGCGGAAAAGATCGCCCCCGGCTGGGACAATGCCGCGGGACAGACCGTGTTCGCCCAGCAGTTCACCGCCAACCCGAGCATCAACGCGACCGTCGAGGCGAATGACGGGCTCGGCAACGCGGCCATTACCGTCCTCAAGAACAAGGGCGTCGGACCCAAGAAGGTCCCAACAACCGGACAGGATGCGACCGAGCAAGGCATGGCCAACGTTCTCAAGGGCTATCAGTGCGGATCCGTCTACAAGGCGGTCTATCTCGAGGCTCAGGACGCGGTTGCCCTCGCCACCGTCCTGCGTGCCGGCCTCACGCCTCCGGCCGCGTTGCTCAATGGCACCACCTCGCCGCCGAGCGGGCAAGCGGGAAGCACCCAGCCAGCCTCACTGCTGGTGCCGATCTGGGTGACAAGCGCGAACATGAACGACACCGTCATCAAGGACAAGTTCGTCGACAAGACCCAACTCTGCACCGACGTTACGACGGCCGTCTGCACGGCCGCGGGCATTAGCTAGATCGTTGTGGCGCCGCCGCCTTCCGCGGCGGCGCCAACCTCCCACCTCACGCGATAAAGTGAAGCGATGGGGCAGGTAATCAAAGACTCGTCAGGGGCCGAGCCACGGTTGAAGGCCCGGGGCGTCGACAAGCATTTTGGCCCGGTGCAAGCCCTCACGCAGGTGGACCTCGACCTCTATGCCGGTCAGGTCACCGCCCTCTGCGGGGATAACGGCGCCGGTAAGTCTGTCCTCACCAAGTGCATCGCCGGCATCTACGAGATCGACCGCGGCCAATTCTTCTGGGAGGGCCGCCCGGTTCATATTCGCAGCCCGCGCGACGCCGCCCGGCTGGGAATCGAGACCGTCTATCAGGACCTGGCGCTCGCCGACAACCTCGACATCGTCCAGAACATGTTCCTTGGCCGCGAACGGACGCGAAGCGCCTTTCTCAATGAGGACGACATGGAGCGTGCCGCGAGCAAGACGCTGGCCGACCTTCGGGTTACCACCGTGCGGTCGATCCGGCAGCCCGTCGCTTCACTCTCGGGCGGGCAGCGTCAATCGGTGGCGGTCGCCAAGGCGGTCATGTGGAACTCCAAGCTGGTCATGCTGGACGAACCGACGGCCGCGCTGGGTGTGGTGCAAACCAAGATGGTGCTCGACCTGGTCAGGCGCTTGCGGGATCGCGGCCTGGCGGTAATGATGATCTCGCACAACCTCAACGACGTCTTCGAGGTGGCGGACCGGATTGCCGTTGTGCACCTCGGCCGGATGGTGACGCAGGGTCGCGCCACCACCTACGACCGGCAAAGTGTCGTCGATTACATGACCACCGGTGCCTCGAGCCGCGCCGGGCAGCCAACGGATGGTAACGGAGCAAAGAGTGGCGCGCGCTGAGGCCCCCGAAACCGCTCCGGATCCGACCGCTGCAGTACATGCCGCGACCATCGAAGTCCCGCCCGAACTCGTCGCCCAATCACTGGGCGAATGGTTCCGTGCCTGGCTGACCCGTATCCGCAGTGGGGAAAGCGGTGCGCTGCCGGTTATCCTCGCCCTGCTCATCATCACGGTCGTCTTCCAGGCGATCAGCCCACATCACGTCTTTCTCTCGGCGGGAAACCTCGTCGCCCTGTTCCAGCAGAGCGCGGTCTTCATGGTCCTGGCAATGGGTGAGATTTTTGTCATCCTCCTCGGCGAGATCGATCTCTCGATCGCCTATGCCGGCGGCGTCGGTGCCGCGGTCACGGTACAGCTGGTGCAGCCAGGCACCGCGAAATGGCCGTGGTGGGGCGCCATCATCGCAGGACTGGCGGTCTGCGCCGTCATTGGGGCGGTCCAGGGAAGCCTGATCACCCGCCTTCGGCTCTCGTCGCTGATCGTGACCCTGGCCGGGCTGCTGATCTGGCAGGGCACGATGCTGATCATCCTCGGCCTCGCCTTCTCCGGCTACCCGAGCCTCGCCGGCTTGAATCCAAATCTGCAGGTGCTCTACAACTTGATGTGGGGAACGATCGACCCCACGGTCAGCTGGATCGCGATGGCGGTTGTCGTCCTCGCTATCGCCGCCCTGCTCTGGTTTGGGGACAACCGCCGGCGCCGAAGCGGCCTGGTCGCACCACCTGTCAGCCTGACGCTCCTGAAAATTGCCGTGATCGCGCTCGTCGCGATCTCGGTGGTGGCGATATGCAATGTCAACCGGGCGGCGTTCGGCACGCTGGCGGGCGTGCCCTGGGTCATTCCCATCGTCCTCGCCGTCTTCGCCGCCTGGATGACGATTCTTCAGCGAACGAAGTTTGGACGCTACGTCTACGCGATTGGCGGTAATCCCGAGGCCGCACGGCGGGCCGGCATCAATCTTGCCGCCGTTCGAACCTTGTGCTTCATGATTTGTACCTTCACCGCTGGCATCGGTCTCCTGCTCTACGCCTCCTATCTGGGCGGCATGTCGGGCAACATCAACGGTGGACAGCTCGTCCTATATGCGATTGCGTCCGTAGTCCTGGCCGGAACCAGCCTCTTCGGCGGCCGAGGCAAGGTGCTCCACGGCATCCTCGGCGGCCTGGTCATTGGCGGGATCTACAACGGGATGGGACTGCTCGGCCTGGACGTCCGCTGGCAGTTCATCGTCACCGGGCTGGTGTTGTTGGTGGCGATCACGATCGACTCGCTCTCTCGCCGGAGCGCCACCTCAGGCAGCGCCGCCCGCGTCTGATCGCCCGTCTGCTTAAAGGCGGCTCGGCCCGAGCGGGACCAGAGGAGCCAGAGAACGGCCGCCGGCAGCACGAGGTTGACAAGGACCGGTACGGGTCCACGCATGGCGCCGATGGGCAGCACGGTCAACAGGAGTGACGCCACCAGGCTGAGTGCCTCGAGGGCGATGACCCAGCGGCGTGCCCAGCGACGCTGCCGGCGAAGGTTGCGCGCCAGCCAGAACATCCCGATCGCAATCAGGATGGTGATCAGGCTGAGCGCGCGGAAGCCCGGCTCGACGATGGCGAACGGGATCGCGCTCAGCCCGGCGACGAGCGAGAGGCTCGCCTGGGTGACCACCAGCACGGAGGCGATCTCCGGTGCACTGGTCGTCGACGGCACAGCGTTTGCGGCGACGGCGGGCGATGCGATGCTCATGGCTTGTTCAACTCCCTTGCAGTTGCTTTTGGACAGTCTTGTCCAAGTCCGCGGCGAACGGCCCTTCTTTTCCGTTGTCAACGATCCAGACGTGCAGCATCGGGGGCGTCGTGATGCTGGTCGACCCTACGGGGCACGTCCAGAAGGGCGTCTCGAAGCTGAACTCGAAGCCGAAGGGGGAGAAGCAGATGCCCTCGTGCTGGTGCCACTGCGTCAGCGGCCCGCCCGGGTCGGGGCCCCACTGGCCGGCGCGCTTCATCTGGTACATGGCGCCGATCAGCTGGAGTCCGTGCTTCGTCTGGGCATAGACGAGGGCCTGCGGATGGTTGGGATCGAGGATGGCATTCGTGTTCCCTGCGTTCGTGAAATGGCGGAGTGGGTCGGCACTCGACACCGCACCAGGCTTGTACCCCGCGGCGATCGCGGCCGCCGGGTCCTGATAGCGGGCGATGCCCGCCCGAGTGTCGCCCAGCAGACGCGAGGCGGCCTGGCGTTGCTCCGGGGTCGCCACGGCTGCGACCGGCTGGAGGAGGGCGCCCGCATGCGCGTGCAGGGCGTCCGGGTGGGCGAGACCGCCGACCCAGATTCCGAGCGTCGCCACGATGGCCATGATCGGAAAGGCGACCGCTCGCCAGATGCGGCGCGGCCAGGTGCGCCGCCCCGGTTGCGCCAGCCGCAGGATGAGGCCGAGCGCGACCAGCTCGATCAACTTGCAGGCAATCCCGATCTGGTCAGGGGTTTCCCAACCGGCGACGACCCAAACGACGTAGGCGACGATCGTCGCCACCAGCCAGAAGACCGCCGGGCGGCGCCACCATGAGGTGAAAAACGCGGCGACTCCAAGCGCGATGAACCCGAGCCCATCGATGACGAACAGGACGCCGGTGATCCCGGCATGACCGGGGACGAGCGCGAGATGGATCGCGCCGCTGGCCAGCATCAGGGCCGCCGCCAGCTTGGTCATCGCTGACGCGGCGTCGAACGCCGTCACGAAGAGGACGGCGGTTTGCAACAGCTGTCGGCGCGCCAGGATCCGGAGGAACAGGAGAAAACACCAGCAGAAGGCGACCAGCAGGATTGCCGCTGAGAGCGCCGGCGCATGAGCGGCGGCCACATCGTACATGGGTCGACCGTACCGCCGGCCGGTAAGAACGACGTAAGGGTTAGCCGGCGAGCGGGAGGCTCACAGTAAACGTGCAGCCGGGGCCGGTGTTGTTCCGGACGCCGATAATTCCGTGATGCTCGTCGACGATCCAGTGGGCGATCGAGAGCCCGAGTCCGGCACCCTTGTTCGACCGTGCCGGATCGGCCTGGTAGAAGCGCTCGAAGACACGCTCGAGATCGTCCGCTGGGATGCCCGTCCCGTCGTCGGCGACCGTGAGCAACGCGGTCGAGTCGAGCTGGCGCAGGCCGAGCTCGATCTCCCCGCCCGGTTTGGTGAATTTCACCGCGTTGTCGACCAGGATCCAGAGCAGCTGCGTGACGGCGTCGATGTCCGCCCGGACGGTCGCGTCCGTCATTCCCACGCTGCGAAAGGTTCGGTCGGGATGCATGGTCTGCGCCTGACGGCCGACCGATGCCATCGTCGCGCGCAGCTCGACCGGCGCAAGCTCGAGGTGCTGGCCGGCGTCGGCCTGGGCCAGCGTTAGCAGGTGGTCCACCAGCCGGCTCATCCGCGCGCTCTCGCTGGCGATGTCATGGGCGGCGGCGGCGCGCACGTCCTCCGTCACGGCCGGACCCTGCGCCAGCAAGTCCGCATTGCCCCGGATGGTCGTCAATGGCGTCCGGAGTTCGTGCGACGCATCAGCGACAAAGCGTCGTTGCGCGTCGAGCGCGACGGTGAGCTGCTGGTTGGCCGCCTCAACCTGCTCCAGCATGCCGTTGAAGCTTTCGCTGAGGAGGCCGATCTCGTCCCGCCGTTTCGCGGGAGGCAGCCGTCGCTTCAAGTCGCGCGTACGGGCGATCGAGTCCGCGGTCTCCACCACGGTCTTGAGCGGCCGCAGCGCCCGCCCGGTGACGAGCCAGCCGGCGAGAAAGGCAGCCAACAAGGTGGGGATCGACGAAATGATGAGGAAGCCTCGCAGGCCCTTGCGGTTCTCGATCTGGATGCTCGTGGGCTGGCCGGCGACGGCGAAGCCGCGCAGGCCGAGATCCGGGCGCGACCATGGCCCGGCGAAGAGGCGCAGCTGCGGGGAGCCAGGGGTATCGACCGTCGCCAGCGCGCCGCCGTTGGCGGCGGCATCGAGCAAGGTCGCCGGCACGGCGGGGGCCGCGCTCCCGACCCGACCGGTGCTCGAGAGGACCACGCCGGACGAGGTCAGCACTTCCGTGAACGGGTCGGTGCGACGCTGCAGATCTTCCGCGCCGGTGAGCGATGGCGTCGCCGTGCCGTTTAGCTCGCCCGGCGGGGCCGTCCGGATCAGTGTCAGGGCATCGGCGGCGCGTTGCCTGAGGGCGTCGTCCTGGGTCGCCGCCTGGCTGTTCGCGGCCAGCTCGTAGACGAGCCAGCCGAAGGCCAGGAGGGTGAGTGCGACCAGAGCCGCGCCGAAGAACGTCAGTCGCAGACGGAACGACACGTCAGGTCTCGCGCAAGCTATAGCCGAAGCCTCGGACCGTCTGGATCAGTGGCGGCTCGCCCTCGCCGTCCAGCTTCGCGCGAAGGTACCCGACATAAACGGCCACGACGTTGTCGTCGGTATCCTCACCGGCCCAGACGGCTCCAAGGAGTTGGTCTCGAGTCAGCACCTGCCGAGGGTGCCGCATGAAGTGGGCGAGCAGCGCGAACTCGCGGGCGGTGAGCGGGATCACCCGCTGACCGCGGCGGACCTCGCGGGTCCCGATTTCCAGGCGCAAATCCGCAAACTGAAGGAGGGTGGCGGGCGGGGGCGTGCGGCGCAGCAATGCGCGGACACGGGCCAACAGCTCCGCATAGGCGAACGGTTTGACGAGGTAGTCATCGGCGCCGGTGTCGAGGCCGCGGACGCGATCGGCCGTCCCGCTGCGCGCGGTCAGCATCAGGATGGGCAGGTCTGTGTCCGCCCGCAGCTGCCGGCACACCTCCAGTCCGTCGATGCCGGGCATCATCAGGTCGAGGACCACAAGGTCCGGCCGGTGCGCACGCGCTTGCGCCAGCGCGTCGGCGCCGCCAAGCGCCACGGCGACCTCGTAGCCTTCGGGACGAAGGACGCGCTGGACGGTGGTCGCGACCATCGGGTCGTCATCGACCACCAGGATCCGCCGGGCGCCTGCGCTCACGTCCATATATCGTCCTCGCTCTTTGTAAGGATGCTGTAAGCCGATTTCTAGTTGACACCGACTAGTCGCAGTGGTATAGTCGAAGTCGACTAAACGATGAAGACTAAAAGAGGACTTCCCCGGACCCCACTGGCTCTGGCCGTCATGAACCTGCTGATGGAGCACCCGATGCATCCCTACGAAATGAAATTGAAGATGAAGGAGCGGGGCCATGACCAGGTCATCAGGCTCAAGGGTGGGTCGATTTACGACACGGTCGAACGTCTAGAAGAGGGTGGATTCATCACAGCACAAGCGCCCAGCCGCGAAGGGCGCCGGCCGGAACGGACGGTCTACGCCATCACCGAGACCGGCCGGGAGGAGATCACGGCCTGGATGCGCGAGATGGTGGCGCAGCCGGTGAACGACTATCCGCAGTTTGCCGCGGCGCTCGCCTTCTTAGCCGTGCTCGACAAGGGCGAGGTCGTGCGCCTCCTCCGGGCGCGGATGGCGCTGCTGGACGGTCAGATTGCCCGGAACGAGAAGGGTCTCGAGAACTTGCAGAAGACCCTGGCGATCCCCCGCCTCTTCCTCGTGGAGGCCGAGTACGGCGTCGTCATGAACCGCGCGGAGTTGGCCTGGGTTCGCAGCCTTATCCGCGACATCGAGGACGGCACGCTGTGGATCACGCATGAGGAGATGCACGCGGTTGACGCGCGACTTGGAAACCGAGAAGGAGGAGGTGATCATTGATGAATAACAACGACCTCCGGCGAAGTGTTCTGACCACTCCGTCAGAGGTCGTGTTCCTCGAGCAGGCCTTTAGCAGGACCGCCACTCAAGGGCGCGCACCCCGAGTATAGCGGCGTCAATTCCAAGGAGGGTTAACACCGCCATGTCCAAAACCGTTCGACCGTCGGCGCCCTGGCTGGCGCTGGCGGTGCTCGCGCTGGGTCTCTTCATGACTCTGCTCGACCTGACCATCGTCAACGTCGCGATCCCAAGCATCGTCGATGACCTGCACGCATCGCTCGACCAGATCCTGTGGGTGCTCAACGGGTACAGCCTGATGTATGCCGTGCTCTTGATCACCTCCGGACGGCTGGGCGACATCTTCGGTCCGCGAAACATGTTCATCGCGGGCGTGGTGGTGTTTACGGTCGCCTCGGCGCTCAGCGGTCTCGCGCAGGATCCAACGCAACTGATCCTTGCCCGCGGTGCGCAGGGTCTTGGGGCGGCCATCCTGGCCCCGCAGGGGTTGCCGATCATGACGACGATCTTTCCGCCGGAGCGGCGAGGTGGCGTCTTCGCCATCTACGGGGGACTGGCCGGCCTCGCGGTACTAGCGGGCCCGATCGTCGGCGGTTTCATCGTCACCAACTTCGGGTGGCGCTGGATCTTTTATGTCAACCTTCCGGTGGGCGCCCTGATCGTGGCGCTGGCGCTCGCGCTGGTTCCGGATCTCCGCCCCGGCCGCAAGCACCGCCTCGATTTCGCGGGTGTCGCGCTCGCCACGGCCGGCCTCTTTGGCGTCGTCTTCGGCTTAATCGAGGGACAGCGCTACAACTGGGGAACGGTCCGGTCCGGGATCACGATCCCTGAGATCATCGCCGCCGGTGTCGTCGTCCTCGCGATCTTCTTCATCATCCAGTGGCGCCGCCAGGACCGCGAGCCGCTGCTGCCGTTCGCCGTGTTCAAGGATCGCAACTACACGATCATGACGCTCGTCCTGATGGCGATGGGGTTCGCCATGGTCGGCGTCTTTCTGCCGATCACCATCTATTTCCAGTCGGTGCTGGGGCTGAGCGCCTTCGACGCGGGAGTCGCTGTGGCGCCGATGGCGCTGACGATGATGCTGTTCTCCGGCGTGGTGGCTCCGCTGGCCGCGCGTTTCGGCAAGTACATCCTGATGGTGGGACTGACGCTGTTCGCGCTTGGGATGGCCTATATCGCCTGGCGGGTGCAGGTGGACTCCAATCGTTGGACCTTCGTGCCGGGGCTGCTCCTCGGTGGGCTGGGTCTTGCGGGAGTGTGGACGCCCGTCTACAGCCTGGCGACCCGTGACCTGCAGCCGCGGCTGGCCGGGGTCGCCTCGGGAGTCTTGAACACTGTGCAGGAGCTGGGCACCGTGATCGGGAGCGCCGCTATCGGCGCGGTGTTGCAGAACCGGCTCGCCACCGGCTTGCAGTCACACGCGGTGGGGTATTCGTCGCAGCTGCCCGCCCCGTTCCGGGCCCCGTTCGTCGATGGCTTCAGCCAGGCGGCGAGCCACGGTCTGGAGGTCGGGCGCGGCCAGACAGGCGGCAGCCTGCAGCTCCCCGCCGGAATACCGGCGCAAATCGTGCAGCTGCTCGAGCGTCTGGCGCATGCCGTCTTCACCCAGTCGTTCGTCGACGCGATGCGGCCCAGCATGGCGCTGGCGATCGCCATCATCGTTGTCGCCGCGGTTGGCGTCACCGGCGTCCGCGCTCGCGCCACCAGAGCCGAGCCGGCGGCTGGGGCGCAGGCCTACCAGGAAGCGGCGCCCGTCGCCTGAGGGACAGGGGCGCCGCCGGGCGGGGCCCCTGTCCTGTTACCCGGTTCCCACCAATTGCGGGTTGCCCCTGTTTCTTGAGCTATGTAATAATGTGCCCTGCAAATATGAGTCAGCTCACTTTCAAGACCGATCACGACCCGACCGAGCTCAAGGCGGACGCGAACGGTTTCCTGTTCGACCCGCGAGTTCGCGAGGTCCTGACGCGACAGGGCCGAAACGTCGAGCCGGGAACCGAGGCGCTGGCCGCCGTCCGCATCCTGGGCAAGAAGCTCCACATCACCATGGAGCGGTGGGCGGAGCGGTTCGGGCTCAGCGAGGGCCGCTTCCAGATCCTGGTGCGCCTGAAACACCAGCCGGACGGGCGTTTCACGATGGGCGAGCTGGCCGAAATGCTGGACGTCTCCCCTCGAACGGTGACCGGCCTGGTCGACAACCTGGAGCGCGACGGCCTCGTCAAGCGCGTCGATGATCCCGCCGACCGGCGCTCGGTCTATGCCGAGCTCACCGATCATGGCCGCGAGCGGATCGAGACCCTGTGGCGGGAGACCGCGGGGGCCCAGGTCGCGCTGACCAGGGGTCTGACAAACTCGGAGCTGATTCAACTGCGACACCTGTGTCTGCGCCTCATCCAGGCGATGGCCGTCGAGGAGGGAAAAACCCATGCCACAAGCTGAGCTGACCACCCGGATCAAAGTCCTGGCGACCATCGGCGTGATGCTCGCGCTGCTGCTCGCCGCGCTCGACCAGACCATCGTCGGGACGGCGTTGCCGCGCATCGTTGCCGAGCTGAACGGTCTCGATCGCTACTCATGGCTGATCACCGGCTACCTCGTCGCGTCGACGGTGGTGGTTCCGATCGCCGGAAAGCTTGGCGACCTCTTCGGCCGCAAGCCGTTCCTGATCGCCGGGATGATCGGCTTTGCCGCGGCCTCCGCGCTCTGCGGCGTCGCGCAGGACATGTCACAGCTGATCGTCTTCCGGATCGTCCAGGGCCTCTTCGGCGGCATGCTCTTCGCCTCGGCGTTCACCGTCCTCGGCGACATCTACACGCCGGCGGAGCGGGCGCGCATCCAGGGCCTCTTCGGTGCCGTCTTCGGTCTCTCGTCCATCATCGGCCCGGTGGTCGGCGGCTTCTTGACCGACAACCTTGGCTGGCGCTGGGTCTTCTACGTCAACCTGCCGGTCGGCCTGCTCGGCGTCGTCGTTGTCACGGCCTTCCTGCCCTTCGTGCGGACCAAAGCCTCATGGCGCGACATCGACTTCGTCGGGTCGGCGGCGCTGGCCGCCGGTTTGATCCCGGTACTGGTTGCACTGTCCGTGGCGAAGGACCAGGGATGGACCTCCCTCCAGGTCCTTGGCCTGCTCGGCTTCGGTGTGGCGATGCTGGTCGCCTTCTTCGTGATCGAGCAGCGGGTCAAGGAGCCGATCGTGCCCTTCTCACTGTTCAAGAACCGGGCGTTCACGGTCTCGATGCTGGTCGGGTTCTTCGCCGCGCTCGGCATGTTCGGGATGATCATTTTCGTCCCGCTCGAGCTCCAGGGCGTGCTCGGCGTCAGCGTGACCAACTCCGGGCTTCTTCTCACGCCGATGATGCTCGGCCTGATCGTGTCCAGCGTCCTGACCGGGCAGTTGATTCCTCGGATCAAGCATTACCACTACCTCGGCACCATCGGGATCGCGCTGATGATGGTCGGGCTCTACCTGATGGCCCAAACGACGACCGCGACGTCGCAGATGTCGATCACGATCGACATCGTCCTGGTCGGCCTCGGGCTCGGTGTCACCATGCCGCTCTACATCAACGCCGTCCAGAGCGCCCTTCCGATGCGGTACCTCGGTGTCGGCACCAGCCAGTTCCAGTTCTGGCGTAACGTCGGCGGCACGGCGGGCGCGGCGGTCCTCGGCACGATCCTGGCCCAGCGCCTGCCGGACGCCATCAGCACCCAGATCGCCAGGGTCAATCTGCCTCCCACATTCAAGAATGCCCTGGGCAGTTCGGCCAGCAATCCCAACGCCCTGCTCGATCCGGCGAAGATTGCCGCCGCGAAGGCGAAGCTGTCACCACAGCTCGCGCCCCTCTTCGACCAGGCGATGCATGCCGTTCGTCAGGCGCTCGCGCTGACACTCCACGACCTCTTCCTGATCGCGATGGCGTTGTCGGCGGTTGCGCTGATCGCCACGCTCTTCATGCCCGACGTGCCGCTGCGGTCGCGGCAACCGCAACGCGGGGCCGGCATCGGTGAGGTCCCGGCAACAGGAGAGCCGGAGCGCGAGGCCGCGGTCGGCTGAGCCAGGTCGGGCGGGTTAGCAGCCCCGCCTGAATCGCCGTTCGGCCCGCACGGGTTAGCGCGAGAGTGGGAGAATGCAAGCAGATCGCTGTCGGAAGAGGAGGGCACGGGATGGCACGCACAGGCATACACCACCGCTGGTTGACGGCGTTTGGGGGATCCATCGTCGTCGCAGCCGTATTTGCCTGGCTGCCGCTCCAGGCAGCCGCCGCTGATCTTCGACAGGGCAACGATGTCACGGTCGGACCCGGTGAAACGGTCAACGACGATATCTACGCGGGCGCCGGGACGATCAGCATCAACGGAACCGTCAACGGGAGCGTCGTCGCCGGTGGTGGGACGATCACCGTGTCCGGCAATGTCACCCGCGACCTGATCCTCGGCGGCGGCAACATCACGGTGAACGGCCATGTCGGCGGCAGCATCATCGCTGCCGGCGGCAACATCACCGTGAACGGAGCGGTCGCGCAGGACATCGTGGTCACCGGAGGCATGATCGACGTCGGATCCGGTGCCACCATCGGCCGCGACCTGGTGGTGGCCGGTGGGATGGCCACAGTCTCCGCGCCGGTCGCCCGTCGGGTCCAGATGGCAGCGGGCAGCCTCACGCTACGGAATAAGGTCGGCGGCGACGTTCGCGGCCAGGTCGACCATCTGAAGCTGGACGGCGCGCAGATTGCCGGGAACCTCGACTACACGAGCAACAATTCGGTCGAGCGGGTCAACGGCGCAAGTGTCGCCGGAGCGACCACGCGGCACACGCCCCTCGACCGGGGCGGCGGCGCCGGCAACGGGTTCCTCGGTTGGCTGCGCGCGCTGATCGGGATCCTCGCGCTCGGCCTGCTCCTGATCTTCCTGCTCCCCGGCGTGAGCACCCGGGCGATCGACACCGAGCGGGCGCAGCCCTGGGCGAGCCTGGGCATCGGGGCCGCGATCCTGGTGATCACCCCGATCGTCGCGCTGGTCGTATTCATCGTTGGGATCTTTCTCGGCTTCTGGTGGCTTGGAGTCTTACTGATCCCGCTCTGGGTCCTGGCGCTGGCGATTGGCTACGTTGTTTCCGGGTTCCTGCTGGGCCGGCTGATCTTCGCGCAGCTGGGCTGGGGCCGCTACCACGATGCCCTCGCGCTGCTGGCCGGCCTTCTTGTCCTGGCCGTGATTGGGGTCATCCCCGTGATCGGATGGCTGGTCGGCTTGGTGGCGTTGATCCTGGGCGCCGGCGCGCTGGCGCTGGTGGTGACGCAGCGGGTCCGGATGCGACCGGCGACAGCCTAGACGGAGGGGGCCGCCGCGCCCGATCGCCGGATGACCACGAGGCGAATGAGTCCGGTGGTCACGACGGCAGCGGCGGGCAGCGGGAGGAGCAGACCCAGCCAGACATGGTCGGCGATCACGCGGCCAACCGCGGCGCCCAGCGTCACGCCCAGCGTGAGCAGCCCGCCCGCCCAGATCGAAGCGGAAATCGCCGTGCTCACCCAGAAGGTGCGATAACTCACCCCCAGGGTGCCGCAGGCCACGGCCATGCCCCAGCGCAATCCCGGGATGTAGCGCGAGACGCCGATCGCCAGCGGGCCCCAGCGAGCAAACCAGCGCTGCGCGCGCGCAACCCCGGCGGGCGTCAGATGCAATGCCGTTCCGATGCGCCCGCCGACGAGTCGTGGTCCGAATCGGCGTGATGCGGCGAACAGGTTTGTCGATCCAAGCAGGATCAGCGCGCTGAGCCCGATCCAGGCCGCGAACAATGCCAGCGGATTCCGATTGATGCGCTGCCCGAGATACCCGATGGAGACCTCGGACGGCATGGGCGATGGGACGCCCGACTCCTCCAGGTAGATGCCGGCAAGGGCGAGCTCGACTCCGACCTTCTGCTGAATGCCAGCTTCGACGGCCGTCACGTGGTTGGCGAAACCAGGTTGGGCCGAGGCGCCGACAACGCCGGCAGCGAGCGTGCCAACTGTGAGGCCGATGGTGATCCGGGCGACCACGCCGCCACGCGAGGGTCCTGTGCGAGAACGATGTTGGAAGACGTTCGTGACATCGGTAGGGTACCGCCGCAAGGCGATCGCGGGGGCCATTCAGCTTGGCTGAAATGTGAGTGGCCTTGTGGCTGCTCGAGCCTGACGCCGGTTACGGCGTAGCAGGTCGAGGCAGGACGCCGAGCAGTTCGAATCCGTAATCGAGCACCTTCGGCATCTCCGCGTACGCCGTCCCATTGGGAGCGCCGAGAACCACCGCCAGCAGGCGGTGGCCACCCCGGCTCGCGGTCGTGATCAAGCAGCCGAGCGCCACCTCGGTCCAGCCGGTTTTCAGGCCATACGTACCCGGGTAGGTGTACAGCAGCTTGTCGAGGTTGACGAGCGCGTAGGCCTTGTGGGTCGCGGTCGCCGTCAATGCGATGGCGGGCGTTGCGGCGATGCCGACCAGGCCGGGATAGTGCGACTCGAGGTAGACCGTGGCGATCGCCAGGTCATCGGCCGAGGAGTAGTGACCGGAGGCGTCCAGACCGGTCGGGTTGGCGAAATGGGTGGTACGCAGGCCAAGCCGTGCCGCCTTCGCGTTCATGTCCGCGATGAACGTGGCGCGAGAGGTCGCTGCCGAGGCGAGCGTCTCGGCCGCGTCGTTTCCAGAGCTGAGGAAGATGCCGTACAAGAGCTCGCGCACCGTGACCCGCTCTCCCGGGGTCAGTCCCATGAAGGTGGAGTCGGCGGGTACTGGCGAATCGAGGCCGGCACCGTGACCGTGGTGCTCATCCCCAGCAAATCGACGGCGACCATGGCGGTGAAAATCTTCGTGAGGCTGGCTGGTGCCCACGCGGCGCGACCATTGGATTGCCAGAGAAAACGTCCGGTGTCGAGATTCACCAGGGCCACCTCCTGCGCATCGATCGCCGGGAGCGGAATCGGCCGCAGGGTCGCAACGGGGCGAGCCGGCGCGGTCGCCGATGGTGGCGCAGTCGGCGCCGGCGAGGAAAGGGGCGAGGGTGTGGCCGAAAAAGTGGGTTCCCGTTGGCGGTCGAGCTCGTCCGCCGGCAGCGCAGCGGCCAGCAGCGTGGACGTTTCCCGCGGCGCTGGCGGTCGGGGCGGGGCCGCCGAGCCCACCATGCTGATCAACCCACCGGTCACCACCACGATGACCGTCAGGCGAAGCGAAGACCGTCCCATGGCAGGTCAGCGAGCCTATCGCAGAACAGGTAAGAAAGCAAGAGCACCCGCCTACAATGTTGCTCTCGCCGGGATGACGAAATAGGTAGACGTTGGCGACTTAAAATCGCCTGCCCGTAAGGGCGTCAGGGTTCGAGTCCCTGTCCCGGCACACCGGCTAATCTGAGCGGCAGACATGATCGACATCATCGAGTTCCTGGCCGGCGCGATCGTCGTGTTTGCTGTGCTCAACGACGTCTTCCAGTCGGTGGTCGTGCCGCGACCGACGGTCGGAGGGTTCCGACTGACGCGCTTCGTGATCCGCGGCAGCTGGCGAGCCTGGCGAACCTTCGGGTTGCGAAAGAGTTCGTCTGAAGGGCGGGAGCGTGTTCTCGGCACCTTTGCCCCCCGCATTCTCATCGGCCTGCTGCTCGTCTGGATCCTCAGCCTCATCATCGGCTTCGGGCTGATGCTCTACGCCCTCCGGACACAGACCCGCCCGCCCCTCGAGAGCCTGCCGGTGGCGATGTACTTTGCCGGCACGTCGTTGCTCACCATCGGCTATGGCGACATCGTTGCGCATACGTGGTTGGCCCGGCTGGTCTCGATCACGGCGGCGGTCGCCGGGCTCGGGCTGATCGCGCTCGCGATCAGTTTCATCTTCTCGCTCTATGCGTCTTTTCAGCGGAGGGAGGTCCTGGTCGTCACGCTCGATGCGCGGGCCGGAGCGCCGCCGTCGGGCGTCAGCCTGTTGGAAGCCTCATCGAAACTCGGTCTAAAGGATGATCTTTCGCGCATCTTCATCGAGTGGGAGAAGTGGGCCGCGGAAGTGCTCGACAGCCACATGGCCTATCCCTTGCTCGCCTACTTTCGCTCGAGCCACGACAATGAGTCCTGGATCAGTGCGCTCGGGGCCGTGCTCGATGCCGCGACGCTGGTGCTGACCACGGTGGTCGATGTTCCGCGTGGCCCGGCCCAGATGATGTATGCGATGGGCCGGCACACGGTCGAAGACCTGGCGCGCTTTTTTGCGATTACGCGGGACCACCAGCCTGGGGTCGAGCGATACGAGTTCGATGAGGCTCGCCAGCGCCTCGCGAAGTTCGGCTACACGCTAGCGCCGCCTGACGACTCGTGGGCGGCGTTTGCCAAACTGCGGTCCGAGTACGCGGGCGCGCTCAACGACATGGCGAAATGGTTCGCGGCGCCGCCGACGCAATGGATCGGCGACCGCTCATACCGCCACTTCACCCAGAACCGGCACGAGGACATCTCCGCGGGCGCCGCCTGAGCGCACGGTCGTTACCGGCTCAGGCCGCGAAGGCTTCGGGCGCCTTTCCGCGCAACCGGAGGTAAAACGCGGTCGCGAGAGTGTAGGGCAGTAGGAGCCGCACTTCGAAATTCGGTGGTCGTCGAGCGATTCCCGCGAACAGCTCCGGCAGCTGGCGCCGCTCCATCGCCTCGGTGATGTGCTGGATCGAAAAGGCATCCGACGCGCGGATTCGCGCGGTTGCGCCGTCCCAGACGGTGGCGCCGTCGTCCAGCTGCCGCCACTCGGCGAGAAGGACGCCCTGCACGGCGCTCAGGGCGAGCGCCTGGGTCAGTCGCGGCTGGCCCTCGGGACGGACCTCGACGCCCCGTGACCGCGCCAACGCCAGGCTCTTTTGCACCGCCGCCTCGATGACCGGCCACGTTTCCGCGTCGGCGGCGGCGTGCGTGAGGAGGTCTGGTGCTTCGATGATCCGCCGTGTGCGACCAAGCGCAAAGCCGTCGAGCTGGCTGCGCAGCGTGGAGCTCAGGCCGAGATGCGCGAGCGGGGGAGTCCGGGCGGCGAAGAGCTCGACAACGGGCTCCGCGAAGCCGATCACCGGGTCGTCAGCCGGGGCCGGCAGCTCCTTGTGGTGATTCTTGGGGCGCCATACCGGGCCCTTGGGGGCCTTCTTGTGGATCCGGAACGCGCCCCTCTGGTGACGGCCGACGAGGACGGCCGCGGTCACCCCGAGGGCCATGACCAGGATCGTGACCAGCACGCCATATCGCACCAGCGCGATCAAGGTGAGCACCAGTGTGGCCGCGAGGACGATGGGGCGCCGAGGCAGGCGAGACATGCCTCCGAATACAACGTGCCGAGGGCCGAACTCGTGCAGCCGGAGGGTCTAGTTCAGGTTCTTAAAGAGGGTGGCGATGCCCTGGCCGCCGCCGATGCACATCGTCACGATGCCCCATTCGGCCTGCCGCCGCTTCAGCTCGTAGGCCAGCTTGACGGTGAGGATCGCCCCGGTGGCCCCGACCGGGTGGCCGAGCGCGATGGCCCCGCCATTCGGGTTCACCTTGTCCGGGTCGATTTCCAGCTCGCGGATCACCGCGACGGCCTGCGCGGCGAAGGCCTCGTTCAGCTCCATCAGATCGATATCGTTGATCGTCATGCCGACCTTCTTCAAGAGATTTTGCACGGCAAAGATCGGGGCCACCCCCATGATCTCCGGCGCGATGCCGGCGACGGCATCGGCGACCCACTCTAGTTGGGGCGTGACCCCTAGCTCGTCGGCCTTCGCCCGAGTCATCACCACGACGGCCGCGCCGGCGTCGTTGATACCCGATGAGTTGCCGGCGGTCACGCTGCCGCCCTCACGAAAGGCCGGCTTGAGGCGGCCGAGCGACTCCACCGTCGTGCCGGGGCGAGGATGCTCATCGAGCTGCGCGATCACGGGATCACCCTTTTTCTGCTGGATCGCGACCGGCACGATCTGGTCGTGGAACCGGCCTTCGGCGATGGCGGCGGTCGCCCGCCGCTGGCTTTCGGCGGCGAAGGCGTCCTGCGCCTGGCGCGAGACACCGTATCGCTCGGCGACTTTCTCCGCCGTGGCGCCCATCTGGTAGCGGCCAAACGGATCCGTCACCAGGGAGAGCGTGCCGTCGATCAAGGCTGCCTCACCAAGGCGCCACCCGACCTGCGACCGCGGCAACAGGTACGGCTGGATCGACATGTTCTCGTTGCCTCCGGCGACGACCACCTGTGCCTCACCCGTGCGCAGCTCCTGGACGGCGCTGTTGATCGCCTGCAGTCCGGATCCGCACAGCCGGTTGACGTTGAACGCCGTGGTCTTCTCCGGCAGGCCGGCCTTCAGCGAGGCGAGCCGGGCATTGAACGCGTCTTCGCCGACCTGGCCGACACAGCCCAGGATGACTTCGTCGACGACGTCGGGGGAGATTCCCGCGCGTTCAACGGCGGCGCGGATCGCGTTCGCGCCCAGATCCGACGTCGGGGTGTCCTTGAAGGCGCCGGCAAACTTGCCGATGGCGGTACGGACGCCCCCCGCAACGACGATCCCCTCTCCGTTACGCGTCACAAGATGATTCTAGTTTGGGGCCGGACCGGTGGCACTGCCGCTGCCCATGCGCGTGATTCGCTGCGCCTGCTGCTGGGCCTTCGAAATACCGCGTTCGACCTGGGGGCGCGCCGAATCCACGACGCCCTGGGCCTGGTCCAACACCGGCTGCACCTGGCCACGCACCTGGTCGAGGCGGTCCGAAAGCTCCTCGCGCATCTGCCGGCCGGGCTTGGGCGCGTAGAGCAAGGCCACCGCCCCGCCGATGATCGCTCCATGCACTATGCCTCGCAAATACCCCATCGTTTCCTCCTTGGTGGCGGGCCATGCGCTCGTGGCTGACCCGGATGCCTATCTTACCATCCGACGCGGTTTTCTTTATAGCGCCGATATCAAATCCGGGCGGCACCAGATCAGGCGCTCGACGGCTCGAGGCGGATCGCGGACGGCGCCGGCGCGGGCCGAGTGCCGCCTGCCACGAGTATGGTGGCGCGCACTCCCAGGTCGATCACCGCGCGAAGCAGGACGGCCGCGACGCAGCAGAAGCTGTACAGAAACACTTCGGGGATGCGCTCCAGCAGGAAGGGCACGCCGATGGCGAGCCCGCCGATCAGGACTGCGGCCGTGCAGATGGAGGCACCCAATTCGATGCCCCGCGCCTTCAACCAGTCGCTGACAGTCATCGCTGTAACAAATGATATAGACCAAATATCAATAAAAGTCAATCCCACTTGCGGAAGAAGACGCGGCTAATCTTGACATCGCCGTGATCGATGCAGGCTTGCGACGGCGCATCACCCGGGCACGGGTCGGGCATCTGGCGACGTCGGATGGCAGCACCCCCTCGCTGGTGCCGGTCTGTTTCGTCCTGATAGGGGAGACGATCTACCAGGCGATCGACGGCAAGCAGAAGTCAGTCAATCCAGGCCAATTGCGCCGCGTCAGAAATGTGCGGGCGAATCCGAGGGCGTCACTGCTGATCGATCACTATGTCGAGGATTGGCGGCGACTCTGGTACGTGCTACTGAGTGGGAAGGCGCGCGTCATCGACCACGGCGCCGAGCATCAGCGGGCCATCACGGCGTTGAGAAAAAAATACCCTCAGTACCGAACGACCATGCCGCTTGCGCCGGACGCGCTCGTTATTGCGATAGATGTACGGCGGCTACGGCATTGGCGAGCCAGCTCACGCGGCCCTGGCCGCGCGCGCCGCCCGGGTCGGCCGGTATGAACGTCCGAATCGAGACGATACCGGCGACGGGATCGCCATAGCGGTCACTGAATCGCACATGGTCAGCAAACCAGGGATCGTTGATCAACAACCCGCCTTCGATCGCGTAGCCCGTCAGCAAAACAAAGTGCTGGTTGCCGCCGAGGCGGACCTCGGCCACCACCGGCCGCCCGGCATCGAGCTCAGCCTGGATGGCATTCAGATCGGGACCAAGCCATGCGGAGAATGCGACCTGACCGGCCGAGTAGTTGCTGACGGCGTCCCAGATCAGCTGGTCATCGTAGGCGTAGCCGCCGTTCGCCGTCAGCCAGGCATTGAGGGCTCCGGGATCGGTGTCGATGCCGTAGTAACGCAGCATCATCGCCACGGCTGTGATCGCACAGCCGTCCGAGCCGATGGACGCGGGTGATGTGCCAAGGTTCGTGCTCGCCCAGCCGGACTCCTGCTGACCCATGACCGGGATGCTCATCACGCTATCGGCCGAGGCACCAACCTGGTTGCCGAAGGCAGTCGCGAGCGCGATTCCTCCCGCAAGCACCAGCGCACGCAGGCCGAACGTCGGGCCAGCGAATCTCACGACGTCGGAACCTCGTCTGCACAGCAGCAAAACGCCGCCCATCTTGCGGGGCGTCCCAGGCGTAAACAAACGACGACGGTGATCCAAGGTGGCCGGGCGAGCAGGCCCTATATCCGTCAGCCACCCCTGGGTGGAAAAAGCGGGATGCATCGACCGCCGCCGCCGACCGATGTAACGGGTTCTGGACGCGGGGTGCTAATCGCTATTGGTCGTCGGTAAAGGACCAAACAAGATCGGAGCGCGAAGGGCCTAGCGCTCGTTGGGGGTTTTCCGGCGAGCGAGGGCTACGCGGCCTGCTTCTTGGGGGCACCCAGGCGGGCTTTGGCGCGCTGGATACGCTTCTCTTTGGCGGCGCGACCGCGCCGGACGTGGGGCTTCATCGCCGGTACAACCGAGGGGGAGGCGTTCACTTGCTGTGATTTCGGCGCCGGGATCAATTCGCGGCCCGATTGCCATTCGTAGCTGGTTGCGGTCCAATTCAATTAGGGATTGTTAAGATGGGGTGGCGCACATGAGTGACCCGCGGCCCATCGGCGTCTTCGACTCAGGCGTCGGCGGCCTCACGGTGCTGCGCGAGCTGCAGCGGCAGCTACCGAATGAATCCACGATTTATTTCGCGGATCTCGGCCATTTTCCCTACGGGCCCCGCTACCAGGCGCAGGTGCGGACCTTTGCCCTGAACATCATTCGCTTTCTAGAAAAGCTCGACGTCAAGCTGGTCGTGATCGCCTGCAACACCGCCACCGCCGCGGCGCTGAACACTGCCCGCGAGGTCTTCGACATCCCGATCATCGGCGTCATCACCCCGGGCGCCGAAGCCGCGGTTGCCGCGACAAAGAACAAGCGCGTGGGCGTGATCTCGACGGAGGGCACGATGCAGAGCCAGGAGTATCTGCACGCGATCCGCGAGGCGAACCCCACCATCGGCGTCCTGCCCAAGGCCGCCCCGCAGCTCGTCGACCTGGTGGAAGCGGGCAAGGCCGATGCTCCCGAGACCGAGACCGTGCTGCGCGAGGCCCTGAGCGACATCCTCGACTACCACGCCGACACGCTGATCCTCGGGTGCACGCACTATCCGATGCTCAAACCACTGATCCGCAAAATCACGGGGGATAGGATGACCGTGGTCGATTCCGCCGAGACAACGGCGGCGCGTGTCAAGCGCGTGCTCGGTAAGAACGGGCTCGACTCGGCCCCGGGCGAGACCGCCCGGCACCAGATCTACGTCACCGGCTCGCCTGACCGGTTTGCGGCCGTGGCGCGCGTCCTGTTCGGGCAGGACCTCCCGCCGATCACGACGGTCCGGCTCGAGCTCGTCGAAGAAATCAGCGGCCGGGAGGGGGCAGCGTGAGTGCCACCATGACCGGGACCGACTTCATCACACCGATCCGCACCGAGCTCGAGGATTTCGAGCGGCGGCTGCACGACACCGTCCGCGCCGATCTCGGCCCGGTTGCCGACGCGATGGAGCAGATCCTCGAGGCCGGCGGCAAGCGGCTGCGGCCCGCGCTGGTCTTCCTGGCGGCCGGTTTTGGCCGTCCCAAGGGCCTGAACGACGTGTTTCGGGCGGCGATGGCGATCGAGTTCATTCACAATGCCACGCTGATCCACGACGACTTGATCGACGGCGCGCCGACCCGCCGGGGGCTGCGGACGATCCACGAATCGCTCGGCCCGAATCCGGCGATCATCATCGGCGACTACTACTTTGCCAAGGGCGCGAACCTGATGTCGCAGATCGGCAACCCCAGCATCGACGCCTTGCTCTCGCAGACGGTGATGACGATCTGCTTCGGTGAGATGCTGCAGCTCACCAGCCAGCGCCGTTACGACCAATCGCTTGAGGAGTACTACGCCAAGATCGAACGGAAGACGGCGGTGCTGCTGGCGGCGTCGACCTACTGTGGCGCTGTGCTCGGTGGCCTCGAGGAGGCGCAGGTGGAGGCGATGCGGCGCTTCGGTCATCTGCTCGGGATGTCGTTCCAGATCGCCGACGACGTGTTGGATTACCTCGCAACTGAAGAGGAGGTCGGCAAACCGGTTGGCAACGACCTGAAGCAGGGGACGGTGACGCTCCCGCTGATGCTCGCCCGTCATGATCCCGCCGTCGATGGCCGGCTGGACGCCATTCTGGAGAAAGCGACGCTGCAGGACGCCGACTACGCCGAGGTGGTCCGGATCGTGCGCGGATCGCGCGGCATCGAGGAGTCGTACGGCTATGCGAAGGCCTTCGGCGACAAGGCGCGGGCCGAGTTGCAAGCCTTCCCGCCTTCCCCGTATCGCGATGCCTTCGAATCGCTCACGCACTACGTGATCCGGCGCCGCAGCTAGGGTTTTTCGGCTCGGAGCTGCAAGAACAGGGGCAGGCGCGTCCAGCGGCGATACGCTGGCTGCCTGTCAACCGCGTCATCGGTCGCGATGGGCTCACGGAGGCGCTCGACGACGAAACCGGCGGCCTCGAGCGCGCGCCAGTAGTCCTCGAATGCGTACATCCATCCGCGGAATGTCATCTGGAGGCCATCTCGCTCGAAGTGACCCTCGAATGGCCGGCGGCCAAAATACGAGCCGCGGATGACGAAGGGCGCGTCCGGCTCTTCGGACTCGAAGGTGCCGGCGTCGTTCAGCGGATGCGTGACGCTGATACATAGATGTCCACCAGGCTCCAGCACACGAGCGGCCTCGCGAACCGCCCCCCGCATATCGGCGATGTCCATCAGCACGTTGTAGGCGACCACGAGGTCGAAGCTGGTGTCGGCAAACGGCAAGTGGGCGGCGTCGGCCAGCTCGTAGGTGCCGTCGGGGTCGGCTTCCCTGGCGTAGCGCAGCAGCGTGGGCGAGCTATCGATCGCCACGCCCCGGTGCCCGCGAGCCTTTAAGTCGCGGGCCACACGACCCTCGCCGCAACCAATCTCGAGGGTCCGCCGCCCTGGCGATGGCACGATCTCGTCGAAGAACGACGACCGGTAGTACCAGTAGGAATCGTGGCCCGGTCGGCGCACCCAGCGCACCCAGTTTTCCGCCTCACGTTCCCAGCTCGCGTCCAACGGGGTCTCGTCCACGGAACGCAAGCCTACGGGTTTGATCTGAAGGTCGTGTGCTAGGTTGGCCATCAGATGAGACTGCGGCTGGCGACGAGAGGGAGCACGCTGGCGATGATCCAGGCGCGCTTCGCGGCGGATGCGCTCGTCCAACGCTACCCCGAGCACGAGTTCGTGCTGGCACCGCTGACGACCCATGGCGATCGTCACCCATCGATGCGGCTCAGTGACTCACCGCGGGAGGGCGTGTTCGTGAAGGAGTTGGAGCAGGCGCTACTCGATGGTCGGGCGGAGCTCGCGGTCCATTCGGCGAAGGACCTCCCGACGCTGGCGACGCCGGGGTTGGTGCTCGCTGCCTTTCTCCCCCGCGTGGACGCTCGTGACGCCCTGATCGCCCGCGCGCCGGCGACGCTCTCCGAGCTCGCACCGGGGTCGCGGATCGGTACGGGGAGCCCGCGCCGAGCCGCGCAGATCGCCGCCGTCCGTCCGGATCTGCGAGCGGTCGAGATCCGCGGCAACGTCGACACGCGCCTCCGCCGGCTGGGCGAAGGCGCCGTCGACGCGCTGATTCTCGCGGTGGCGGGCCTGGAACGGCTGGGCCGGCTGGGCGAGGCGCACGAGCTGTTGTCTTTCGACGTCATGTTGCCCGCCCCCGGTCAAGGGGCCCTGGTTTTGCAGGCCATCCACGGCAGCGAGGCGGACAGGCTCGCCCAGGATATCGACGATGCGCCGACCCGGCGCGCGGTCGAAGCCGAGCGGGCACTGCTGCGTCGACTCGGCGGCGGATGCCTGTCGGCAGTGGGTGCGTACGCGCTCGTCGAGGGCGACGAGCTTGCGCTCGAGGCGGTGGTGCTCGACGCGGCCGGCCACACGGTCATCAGGGCACGAGCTCGTGGCCGGGACGATGCCGGTGTCGTCGACGAGGTGGCGGGCCGCCTCGAGGCGCAGGGCGCCGCCCGACTCCTGACGCGCCCGGAAGGTTCGCTCGCGGGGTTGCGCATCATGGTGACCCGCGCTGATCACCAGGCGGCGGCACTGGCGGACGCGCTGACGGCGTATGGTGCGGAGGCGGTCATGTGCCCCGTGATCGCGATCGGGCCGATCGCGGTGGACCCAGCGTTGCTCCAGGATCTCGGTCGCTACGACTGGCTCGTGCTGACCAGCGCCAACGGGGTGGACCGGTTCCGCGAGCTGCTGCGCGAGGCCGGTCGCGATTTTCCTGCGCAGATGAAGGTGGCAGCGATCGGACCTGAAACGGCGGCGCGCGCCGCGGAGGCCGGTATGACGGCGGCGCTTGTGCCGCCCCGGTTCATCGCGGAAGATCTCGCGGATGCTCTCGCCGCTGCGACCGCACCCGGCGCCCGCATCCTGCTGGCACGAGCGGCCGGTGCACGAGACGTCCTTCCCGAGCAGCTCCGCGCCCGCGGCGCACAGATCGATGTCCTCGAGACCTATCGGGCGGTCCCACCCGCGGGCGTGGGACCACGGCTCGCCGCCTGCTTGCCGGGCGTCGACATGATCACCTTTACGAGCTCCTCGACCGTGCGCCACTTCGTCGATGCGATGCCGGGAGCCTTGTCCGACGAAGTCAGGATCGCTTGCATCGGTCCGATCACGGCGCAGACCGCCCGCGATCTCGGGCTGCGGGTTGATATCATCGCGCAGGAGTACACGACGCGCGGACTTGTCGACGCCATCGTGCGCAGCCGGACTCCAATTCCAGCATGACCTTTCCTACGCAACGTCCCCGCCGATTGCGGTCGAGGCCAGCGCTTCGCCGGCTCGCCCGGGAGACCCGAATCGCGCCGGATGATCTGATCTATCCACTGTTCGTGCGCGACGCGATCGACGAGCCGCGCCCGATCGAGGCGATGCCTGGACATTATCAGCACACGCTCGAGTCCCTGACGCGCGAGGCGGAGGCTGCGCTCAAGGTTGGCGTGCGCAGCTTCGTGCTCTTTGGCATCCCGGCGCAGAAGGATGCGCAGGGCTCGCAGGCATGGGCGGAGGACGGCATCAGCCAGCGCGGGCTGCGCCAGCTACGGGATGCCTTCGGTGCGGACGTGCTGCTGATTGCGGACCTCTGTCTGTGCGAGTACACCGACCACGGGCATTGCGGCGTGCTCGAGGGGGAGACCGTCGCCAATGATCCGACGCTCGAGCTCTACCAGCGGATCGCGCTCGCCCAGGCGGCTGCCGGCGCTGACGTGATTGCCCCCTCCGGCATGATGGACGGCCAGGTCGCGGCGGTCCGATCGGCCCTCGACCACGGGGGCTTTCCCGACCGGGCGATCCTCGCCTATGCCGCTAAGTACGCCTCGGCGTTCTACGGGCCGTTCCGCGAGGCGGCCGGATCGGCGCCCCGCGTGGGCGACCGGCGCGGCTATCAGATGGACCCCGCCAATGCGCGCGAGGCCGTCCGCGAGGCGCGCCTAGATGTCGGAGAGGGCGCCGACGTCGTGATGGTCAAGCCCGCGCTTGCGTACCTCGACGTCATCCGCGCGGTCGCGGACGCAACCGAGGTCCCCGTCGCCGCCTACAACGTCAGCGGCGAATACAGCATGGTCAAGGCCGCCGCGGCAAACGGCTGGATCGACGAACGTCGCGTGCTGAGGGAGATCCTGCTCGGGATCCGGCGCGCCGGTGCGCAGATGATCCTCACCTACCACGCGAAGCAAGTGGCAGCCGACATTCCGTGCTGGGACGAGATGGGATGAGCCAGGTTCCACGGCGGGTCCCGCAACTGCTGGCGACGCTGGCCATCCTCGCGGTCGCTATGATTGCGTTCTCTGTCTATGTGGGACGCAATGCCGGCGGCAGCCCAGGCACCAACCCGACGCCGACGCCGAGCCCGAGCGTGAGCGCGGCCGCGGCCGCCTGCGGTTCGTTGAACTTCGGACCCGCGCTGACCGCGATGGCCGGCAACGCCGGCAAGCACACCTATAGCGCGGCGCCGCCCCTGACGATCAACACCGCCCACCACTACCTCGTCACGATAATTACCACCAAAGGGACGATCGCCCTCTGTCTCGACCCCAAACTCGCCCCCAACACGGTCAACAACTTCGTGTTCTTGACCCGCAACCAGTTTTACGACGGCCTGAAGTTCCACCGTGTCGAAGCCAGCTTTGTCATCCAGGGTGGCGACCCGCTGGGTACAGGCGCCGGTGGCCCGGGTTACAAATTCGCCGATGAGCCCGTGATCGGCGAGTACACCGCCGGCGCCGTGGCGATGGCCAATTCCGGGGCGAACACGAACGGCAGCCAGTTCTTCATCTGCACCGTCGACGACTCCAAAAAGCTCGCCAAAAGCTACAACCTGTTCGGCTACGTGCAAACCGGCATGGACGTCGTCCTCAAGATCGCGGTCGGCGACACAATGACGTCCGTCACCGTCCAGGAAGAGACCGGCTAGTCCTCATTGGCCTCTCAGGAGACCGTTACAAAGCGGGCGTATAATGGGCCGCGAGAAGGAATCTGAATGCCTGGACTTTTCGGTCACTGGTACATCCTCGTTCTCATCCTGGTGATCGTGCTGATCGTCTACGGACCTGGAAAGCTCCCCGAGGTTGGAGGCGCAATTGGGAAGGCGATGCGTGAATTCCGCAAGACCTCGAGCGACATCCAGGAAGAGTTCAAGAAGAGCGCGACGCCGGACTCGACCACTGAACCGCACGCCACGGGCGGGCCGGCCCCTGACGTCAAACCGGCCACCGACGTAAAGTCGCCGACCGACAGCAAGGTCTGACCTCGGTCCGGCGCCGATAGGGGCAGCCATGGCCAAGCCCAGCATCGTTCCGGCGGAAGAAGAGCGGCGGATGACGGTCATCGAGCACCTCGAGGAACTGCGGCGCGTCCTGATCATCTCGCTGATCGCCTGGGGCGTCGCCACCGCGATCGGGTTCGCGATCTCTCAGCCGGTGCTCGGGATCCTGCTGGGACCGGTGCACAAGGTGATCGGCAACCAGAGGCTGATCTACCCGGGTCCGATCGACGGGTTCCTGCTCTTCTTCAAGATCGGAATCTTCACCGGGTTCATCTTGAGCAGTCCGATCATCATCTGGCAGGTATGGACCTTTGTGGCTCCTGGCCTTCATCGCAACGAGCGGCGCTTCGCCGTGGGCTTCGTGGGCTCGGCGGTCGTGCTCTTCGCGATGGGCATCGGCTTCGCCTTCTTCGCCCTGCCCATCGCCCTGAGGTTCTTGACCGGGATCGGCAGTTCCGAGCTCCAGTACCTGCCCTTTGCCGACAAGTACGTCAACTTCGTGCTGATCCTCATCGCCATTTTCGGCGTCACCTTCGAGCTGCCGCTCGCGATGACGATGCTCGGCCTCACCGGGATCGTCAGCACCGCGTTCCTGAAGCGCAACCGCCTCAAGTTCTGGCTCGGGATCTTCGTCGGGGCGAACATGGTGACGCCAGGGGTCGATCCCTTCACTCCGCTGCTGCTCACCCTTCCGCTGATCATCCTTTTCGAAATCAGCATTCTCGTCATCCGCGCTCTGCGAAGATAGAGCACATTGGCTCAGACGCGACCTGACGGCCGGAGGGTGGATCAACTCCGGCCGGTAAAGATCGAGACCGGCGTCAACCTCTATGCCGAAGGCTCGGCGCTCATCAACATGGGCGACACGCGCGTGCTCTGCACCGCGAGCTGGGACGACAAGCCGCCACCGCACAAGAAGGGGACCGGTGAAGGCTGGGTCACCGCCGAGTACTCAATGTTGCCGCGGGCGACGCAGACACGGACCGCGCGCGAAGCGCGGACCGGACGGGTCGACGGGCGCAGCCAGGAGATCCAGCGCCTGATCGGCCGCGCGCTGAGAGCCGCGATCGACATGCCGCTGATGGGCGAACGCACCATCGTCGTGGACTGCGATGTGCTGCAGGCCGACGGTGGGACGCGGACCGCCTCGATTACGGGGGGATTCGTCGCCCTTCACCTCGCGCTACAGAAGGCGGTCGAGCGCAATCTGCTGCGCGTCCTTCCAATCCGTCAGTTCGTCTCGGCGGTCAGCGTCGGGATCGTCCAGGGCCAGCCTCGGTTGGACCTCAATTACCTCGAAGACTTCGCCGCCCAGACCGACATGAACTGTGTGCTCGCGGAGGATGGCCGCTTCATCGAGATCCAGGGCACCGCCGAGCAGGAGCCCTTCAAACCGGAAGAGATGGACCAGATGCTCAAGCTCGCGATCAAGGGCGCCGCCGAGCTGGTCGAGGCCCAGAAGAAGGCGCTGAAACTGCGCTGAACCGGCTGCTGCTCGCCACGACCAACGAAGGAAAGCTCAAAGAACTTCGCGCGCTGCTGGCCGAACTCCCGATGGAGCTGGTCACACCCGCTGAGGCCGGGATCACCCTCGATGTCGCGGAGGACGGCGCCAGCTACCTCGAGAACGCCCAAAAGAAAGCCGAGGCGGGCCGGCGCCTGAGCGGGCTCCCAACCCTGGCAGACGATTCAGGATTGGAGGTTCCCCTGCTCGATGGTCGGCCGGGCGTCGACTCGGCATATTTCGCCGGCGCCGACCACAAGGGCGACGGTCCCGCCCTCGTCGCCGCGTTGCTGAAAGCCCTCGGAAGGGCGGCGACCACCTCGCCGCCGGCGTACTTCCGCAGCGCGGCCGTGCTCGCGCTGCCCGACGGGAGGGTCTTTACCGGCGAAGGCGTCCTCGCCGGCACGATTGCCGCCGAGCCGCGCGGCACGCACGGCTTTGGCTTCGACCCGATCTTCCAGCTACCGGACGGTCGCCGGCTGGCAGAACTGTCGACCGACGAAAAAAACCTTTTGAGCCATCGCGCACGGGCGTTGAGCGCGCTGGAGGTGCACGGCGCGTTCGACGCAGCGCTGTCTGCGCCAGGACCCCGTTGAGGTGCTGAGGGCCTCTTTTCAATATCTATCCCGTCGGCGCGGCCTGCAACGATTCGTTACGCGCCAGCGGCTCACTGCTTCACTGGCCTATCGCTTCGTGGCGGGGGATCATCTGGACGACGCCGTCCGCGTGGTGACCGACATCAACCGTCGCGGCTGGTCGGCGAGCCTCGATCATCTCGGCGAGAACGTCACGGAAGAGAAAGCCGCTCGCGTGGCGACCGAGGATTACCTCGCGGCCTTCGAACGGATCGCGACAGCACGGCTGAACGCAAACGTTTCGGTCAAGCTCACGCAACTCGGGCTCGACATCTCGGCCGACCTGTGTCGGGAGCTCCTGTTACGGATCCTCGAGCGTGCGCAGCAACTCGACAACTTCGTCCGGATCGACATGGAAGGCTCCGCCTACACGCAGCGCACGCTCGACCTGGTGCTGGCGCTGCACGAGCGCTATCCCAACTGCGGCGTCGTGCTGCAGAGCTACCTCTATCGCACCGTGGACGACATCGCCCGGGTGAATGCGGCGAAGGTCCGAGTGCGGCTGGTCAAGGGTGCCTACAAGGAGCCGGCCGAGGTGGCGTTTGCGAAGAAGGCCGATGTCGACGCGAAATTTGCGACCGAGATGCAGCAGTTGCTCCTCCATGGTGTCTATCCCGCGATCGCCACTCACGACGACCGATTGATCGAGGCGACTACGCAATTCGCGCGCGAGCGTGAGATTGCCATGGACCGCTTCGAGTTCCAGATGCTCTACGGCATCCGTCGGGATCTACAGGACCGGCTGTTGCGGGAAGGGTATCGCGTCCGGATTTATGTGCCGTACGGGACCGAGTGGTATCCGTACCTGATGCGGCGGCTGGCGGAACGTCCGGCCAACCTACTGTTTATCGTCCGCAGCCTGATCCGGGAGCGCCGGGCCGCCTGACCCCGGTGGCTCGGGCTCGCCGGCCCGCGTCGTGAGTTCCATCTTGGCTTGTGGGGGAGGTGGAACCCGGTGGCCGAAAATGCCGCCGAACCACATCAAGAAACCAAACGCGACTCCGCGGAACTCGCTCGTCCGCCAGGCATCCGTGTAGCGGTAGCGCTCGAACCAGCGGAAGGCCAGCACCGCCCCGGCGGTGATGACGGCGATGATCACGAGGACGGGGAGCATTCGCTAATCCTTCCTGAAATCTGGTCGGGGCGCCGGGATTCGAACCCGGGATCTCATGCTCCCAAAGCATGCGCGTTAGCCAGGCTACGCTACGCCCCGCGTGCTGGATTCTACGTTGGCCGCGGCGCGGCTGGTTCCCTGATGGCCGGGTCGAGCGCCCAGAACGTACGGTAGAGCTGTTCGTAGCGCGCTGTCCGCTCGGGATCGGGCTCGAGCACGCTGCCGAGCCGTGCGACGGTTGCGCCGGCGGCCGCCACATCGGCGAATACTCCGGTGGCGACGCCGGCGAGCAGGGCCGCACCCACCGCCGGATTCGGCACCGAGGCCATCGCTGCGACCGGGACCGCGAAGATATCGGCCTGCATCTGCCGCCAGAGCCGGCTGCGGGCCCCGCCGCCCGTGGCGCGAACCTGCTGCGCTTCGATCCCGAGCCCACGCATGACATCGAGCCGATCTCGAAGCCTGAAGATCACGCCTTCCATCAGCCCTCGCGTAAGATCGGCCGGCGTGTGATGCGCCCGCAGTCCGACGAATGCGCCGCGCGCGACGGCATCGTGGCGCGCCGCGCCCTTGCCATCGATATGTGGGACGAAAAAGAGACCGTCCGCGCCGGCGGGGACCGTCTCGGCCTGGGCGCAAAGCTCTTCATAGTCGAGGCGCTGCCCGAGGACGTCGCGCCACCAGCGCAGCGAGGCGCCGGCGGACGGGACCGTCCCCATCAGGTCATAGCGCTGCGGCGATGGATCGCAGGCGGTCTGCAGCTGGCCACCCGGATCGATGATCGCGTCGGCCGTCGGGGCGATCAGCAAGCCGCTGCTGTCGATCGAGGAGCCGATGAGCCCGGTCGTCACGATGCCCTTGCTGACTGCTGCCGCAGCGGTCTCACTCGCCCCGGCGGCCACGGGAAGTCCGGGCGGAAGGCCGAGTTCACGAGCAATGGAGGGGCGCAGGCCGCCGGCAATCTCGAGGCTTGAGTGGACGAGGGGCATCCACTCGGGCGGGATCTCGAGCGAGTCGAGCATCTCGTGCGCCCAGGTCCGGCGGCGGAAATCCATGAGCAGTGTCCCGGCCGCGTCACTGACATCGGTGGCCGCCTCGCCGGTCAGCATCAACCGGGCATGATCCTTTGGCAGCAGCACCCGCCGGGTGTGCCGGAACTGCACCGGCTCGACATCGCGCAGCCAGAGGATGATGGCCGCCTGGTGGTCGGCGAGTGCCGGGCTGCCGGTGATCTCGATCACGCGCTGGGCGCCGATGCGTTCGCGGATCCGCCCCGCCTGCGAAGCGGCGCGCCGGTCGCCGCCGAGGATCGCCGGCCGAACCGGCGCACCAGCGGCATCGACGAAGACGGAGCCGTGGTGTCCGGCCAATCCGACGGCGCCGATCTGTCCACGCTCGTCGGCGGCAACACGGCTCAGCACCTGCAGCGCGGCGCGCCACCAATCCGCGGGGTCTCCTTCGATCCAACCGGGTCGCGGGGAGCGGGTCGCATATTCGCGAGACGCCGATGCGACGACGGCCCCGGTCTCATCGATGGCGACGGCGTGGGCGGCGTCGGTCCCGATGTCGAGACCGAGCAGCAGCACTTAGCCGGCGGAGGTTGGTGGCACGGCCAGCTGCTGCGACCAGTGATAGCCGCCGTCGCTTGTCGCGTCGATGACATAGTCACCGCCGCCGTTCCGGGTCAGAATCCAACCCGCCGTGACGCTGACGAAGGCGGCGCCGAAGGTTTCGGCGGCGTTGTCGATGCGGCCGGTGCGGCGAAGGGTCGCGCCGCCATTGCTGGCAATGACGCATTGCGCGACGTTGGTGGCCGGTCCGTCGCCGATGAAGACCGCATCGGCGGGATCGACGACGCTGATGCTCCCCGGGTGGGTGTCGGGTCCAGCCGGCACGCCGGGTAGCATAGCGCCCGAGGTACCCGGCTCCGCGAACACCGTCCGCCAGGTGTGGCCGTCCTGGGTGGCGTACGCAACATAGGGCAGATGTCCCGCGGCACCGTTCTGGAGCGTCATCAACACCCAGAGTGCGGACGGGCCGGCGCACTGGAGCAGCGTCATCCGGCCGGGCCCGGCGCCGGCCTGGAGCATTTCGAGCGCCTTGATCCAGGTTTGCCCGGCGTCTGGACTGCGGTAGACGATGCCTGCCGTCGTGGCAAGCCATCCGTGCCCGGGATCGCTGAAGCAGACCGTTTGCGGGTCGGCCGGGCTATTCACGCTGCTCCAGGAATGACCGCCATCATTGGTCGCGACCAAGGTCGCGCCGATCTGCACCATCAGGGTGCCATGGTTCGGCTCCGGAAACGACCCTCCGGCGATGCCCCAACCCTGCGTCGCGCTATCGAAATGCACCGATCGCAGCCAGCCCGGCGCTTCGGCCAGCGCGTGCCAGCTGCGGCCGGCGTCCGTCGTCCCGAGCAGCTCATGGAGCCCGACGACCCATCCGGTCGAGGCACTGATGAAGTCGACGCCGACGTAGTCCTGCGTCGACGCGTACTGTTTCGTCCAGTGCGTGCCATCGGCCGTCACGTAGATCGCATGGGATCCGGCGGCCCAGCCGAGGCGCGGCCCGACCATCTGAATTGCAGCCAACGACGGAACGAAGGCGGGATCCTCACCGGAAGGTGTCGGGGTCGGTACCGGCGTCGGCGTTGGCGAGTCGCTGGCTGATGGCGTCGGCGACGTGGTCGGGGAAGGAGACGCGCTCGGCGTCGATGTCGGCGGCCTCACCGCCGCCGTCGGGGTGCAGCCGGCCATGACGAGCGCGATGGCGAGGACCGCCCAGGCGTGGCCGATCCCTCGAGAATGAGTCCCTCCTCTCACGTATATAGGACGGGGCCGGAGCCCCGGGCATGCACCGTGCGCGCCGGCCAAAAAGTGGTACCATACGCTCACGGCATATGACTTACGCTCACAGCGAAGATGCGAGTTCGATCCGCGTCGCCCTTGGCATCCTGCTCCGCCGGCGGCGTGAGGAAGCCGAGCGCTCCCTGAGCGAGCTGGCAGAGGCCGCCGAACTGTCACCCGCCTACCTCTCCGAGCTGGAACGGGGACTCAAGGACGTCTCCTCCGAGCGGCTGCTGGCGATCGCCCGCGCCCTGGAGGTCCCGGTTGCCGACCTGTATCTCGACCTGGCGCGATCCCTGGGAAGCCAGGAGGCGGTGGAACAGCGGCGGAGCTGGCCCGACGATCCCCGGATGCAGCTTCGGATCGCGACCGCGAGCCTTCGTCCGCAAGCTCTGCGTAGTGTTGCGCATTTCAGCTTATATCTGGCATCCACCCAGGCCACGTCGCCTAGGCGACGGATCGGATTCACCGTGGACCGTTAAGGAGGACCCCAAATGGCACTGATACCCAACGTCGTCGAGACCACGGCGCGCGGCGAGCGCGCTTACGACATCTACTCCCGTCTGCTGCGCGACCGCATCATCTTTCTCGGCACCGAGATCGATGACGATACCGCGAACCTGATCATCGCGCAGCTGCTCTTCCTCGACAGCGAGGACCCTGACAAGGAGATCAGCATCTACATCAACAGCCCGGGCGGCTCACTCTCCGCGGGACTCGCGATCTACGACACGATGCGCTACGTCCGTGCGCCGGTCAGCACGCTCTGTACCGGTTTGGCGGCCAGCGCCGCCTCCCTGATCCTGGTCGGCGGTACCACAGGAAAGCGTTTCTCTTTGCCGCATTGCACGATCGTGCTGCATCAGCCGAGCGGCGGCATGCGGACCTCGCAGGCCACGGACATCGAGATCCATGCCCGCGAGATTCTCCGGCTTCGCGAGATCATCGTTGGCATCTACGCGCAGCACACTGGCCGCTCCACGGAGCAGGTCGAGCGCGACATCGAGCGCGACTTCTTCATGACACCGGAGATGGCGAAGGACTACGGCCTCATCGACGCCATCATCGAGCCCTCGGTGAAGTCCCTCGGGGTTGTCAATTCGCCGAACGGCCACGGTCTGGCGAGCGCGAAGAAACCCTAAGGACTTCGCCCTCGAGCCATTGGACGCTGACCGGCGTGAAGCCCGGAGTCGGTAGCATGGCTTGCGATGTCCGCCGGCGAGTGGTGGCGCGAGGGCGTCATCTACCAGCTCTATCCGCGCTCATTCCAGGACTCGAATGCCGACGGCATCGGTGACCTGCGCGGTGTCATCGATCACCTCGACTATCTGCAGTGGTTGGGCGTCGATGCCGTCTGGCTGAACCCCATCACGGTCTCGCCGGACGCCGATGTCGGCTACGACGTCGCCGACTACTGTGGCGTGCAGCCCTTCTTTGGTGACCTCGGTACAGTCGATCAGTTGATCGCCGAAGCGAAAAAGCGCGACATCAAGATCGTGCTGGACATCGTGCCGAATCACAGCAGCGATCGGCACCCCTGGTTCATCGATGCCCGGTCATCTCGCAGCGCGGCACACCGCGATTGGTATGTCTGGGCCGACCCCAAGCCTGACGGCAGTCCGCCGAACAACTGGTTGAGCGCCTTCGGCGGGCCCGCCTGGACCTTGGACACGCATACGGGCCAGTACTACCTGCATAACTTCCTCGCCCAGCAACCCGATCTCAACTGGTGGAACCCCGCGGTGCGCGACGCTTTCGACGACATTTATCGCTTCTGGTTCGATCGCGGTATCGCCGGATTCCGGATAGACGTCGCGCACGGCATCGTCAAAGACCGCGAGCTGCGCGACAACCCGTTGGCGACGAAGGACGATCCACCGCACGTCCGCGCCCACGGCCAGCGCTCCGTCCACAACGTCGAGCGACCTGAAGTGCATGATGTCCTGCGGCGCTGGCGGGCGCTCGCCGACACCTACGACCCGCCACGGATCCTCTTGGGCGAAACCTACGTCCTCGACGTGCGGAGCATGGCGGCTTATTACGGTCAAGGAGATGAGCTGCACCTTGCGTTCAACTTCACCTATGTGCACGCGCCGTTCGAGGCTTCTGCGCTGGCCCGGGTCGTCGCCGAGAGCGAGGTGATCATCCCGGCGATGGGCTGGCCCGTGTGGACCGTTTCCAATCACGACGTCTCCCGCGTCATGAGCCGGTGGGCGGGAGGCGACGAGCGAAAGCTTCGCTGCGCGCTCCTCAGCCTGCTGACCTTGCGGGGGACGCCGGTCGTCTACTACGGCGATGAGATCGGGATGCCCGACACCCGGCTCCGCAAAGCCGATCTGCAAGATCCGCTCGGCAAGCGCTTCTGGCCGGAACCCCGCGGGCGCGATCCGGAGCGGACGCCGATGCAGTGGAGCAACGCGCCGGGCGGCGGTTTCACCCAGGTCGGCGTGCGGCCCTGGCTGCCGACCGGCGATGTGACCGCACGCAATGTCGCCGACCAGCAGCGCGATCGATCATCGATCCTGTACTTCGTCCGCGACCTCATCGCCGTCCGTCGCCAGCGGTCCGACCTGCGCAGCGGGTCGTACAAGCAGTTGCCATCACCGGCTGGCGTCTGGGCGTGGCAGCGAGGCGATGGCACTGTTATCGCCCTCAATATGTCCGATGAACCTGTCAAGGTCCCGACGATCGTCGGCAGCATCGTGATCAGCACCATCCGCTCGCGTGACGGCGAGCGGGTCGACGGCGGCGTCGCGCTGAGCCCCTGGGAAGGAGCGCTATGTTCCTCGGCCTCGACCTAGGCACCCGTTCGCTCAAGGCGCTGGTCATGGATGTCGATGGGTCGATCGTCGGCACCGGGTCGGCCGAGTATCCAATGACAACGCCCCAGCCTGGTTGGGCCGAATCCGATCCGCAGGCCTGGTGGGAGGCCGCCGGGACCGCCGTTCATGAAGCGGCCGGCCCGCACGCATCAGAAATCGCGGCGATCGGCGTCTGCGGCCAGATGCACGGTGTCGTGCTCAGCGATGACGCCGGCGACCCCCTCCGACCGGCGATCCTCTGGGCCGATGGTCGGTCTCGCCGCCAGCTCGAAGCCTACAACGCGCTGCGCGCCGAGCGACGTCGCCAGCTGGCGAACCCGCCCGCGACCGGGATGGCGGGCCCAACCCTGCTCTGGCTGCGGGATAACGAGCGAAAGCTCTACCGCCAGGCGCATTGGGCATTGCAGCCGAAGGACTGGCTGCGCTTACGCCTGATCCACGAGGCGGCAACCGAGCCGAGCGATGCCTCCGCCACGCTGCTCTACGATTTGACCAGCGACTACTGGGCCAAGGACATCATCGACGAGCTCGACCTCCGGATCGATTTCCTGGCACCAATCCGCGAGTCCGTGGAGATCTGCGGTGTGGTCGCGGCTGCGGCGGCCTCGCATCTCGGGATCCGCCCGAATCTCCCGGTGGTCGGCGGTGCCGCCGATACCGCCGCTGCCGCGCTCGCCGGGGGCGCACTCGATCCGGGGCCAGTGCTGCTGACGATCGGCAGCGGAGCGCAGGTGGTCGCGCCGCGCGATCGGCTGGCCATCGATGTCACCGGGCGAACCCATCTCTACCGGGCGGCTGCGCCCGACCGCTGGTACGCGATGGCGGCCATGCAAAACGCGGGCATCGCCCTTGAGTGGGTCCGCACCACGCTGGGCGCGACCTGGGACGAGGTCTATCTCGAGGCGTTCGCAGTCCCGCCCGGCGCGGAAGGCCTCGTCTTCCTGCCGTACCTGACGGGAGAGCGGACACCCTACTTCGACCCGCTGGCACGAGGCGCCTGGGTCGGCCTTCGACTCAGCCATTCGCGCGGCCATCTGTTGCGCGCGGCGCTCGAAGGGGTGGCGTTTGCCGTGCGGCAGGGTCTGGAGGCATTGCTCGCGACCGGCGTGGCGGCAACCGAGCTGCGGCTCGCCGGTGGCGGCACCTTTGACCCCCGATGGCGACAGCTGCTGGCTGACGTCCTCGAACAACCGCTGCTGGCGACGGCAACGACGGCCGCGTCGGCGCTCGGCGCCGCACTTCTGGCCGGTGTCGGGTTCGGCGCCTGGCCCAATGCGCAACGCGTCGCGGCGCTGGCGGCACCCGCGGAGCTGGTTGCCGCGCCGGGTTCTGCGACCGATGCCTATGAGGCCGCTTACCTTCGTTATCGGCAGCTCTATCTGCCGATCGCGGCGGCCCTTTCCGGTTAAGTCCAGCCGGTGCGGCGCTTTAGCCATTCGAGCGCCGGCACTCCCTGATCGCGCTGGAAGGCGCGAACGGTCGGGAGGCCGGGTGGGGGCGGAAGGCGCGACCCTCGGATCATGAATCCCGCCACCGCCGCAGCGACAGCCGTCACGGCCGCCGCGGGTGCCCTCCGTCCCAGAGGGTGAACATCGAAAATCTCCCAGGGTCTCGGGCCGCCTTGCATGGCCACGCTCGGCAACATGAATAGCAGGTCCACCCATGCGGCGCCACGGCTGGCCCACGGCCAGTCGACGAAGACGACACGCGACGGCATGAGCAGGATATTGTCCGCGCGCAGGTCCGCATGCAGCAGCGTCGTTCCCGCGGCGGCATTCGGAGAAGCCGCCTCGAGTGCCGCGAGTTCGGCGAGGTGCCGCTGCGCCCAGGGGTCGAGACCTCGAAGGTCGTCCTGGCGCGACTCGGCGCTGGCCGCGAGCCGTTGCCAGCCCGAAAACACATAGGGCATCAGTTCGCTCACGGGCTCCACAGCGATTGGCGCGGGCGTCAAGGCGGAGCTCAACTCCGCAACGGCGACCAGGACGCGATCGAGTTCTGGTTGCTGCCACGGCGTTTGCGGCGCGGTTCCATCGATGTCCTCGAACATCAGGGCGATCCACTCACCGTCGTCATATAAACCCAGGAAGCGCGGCGTGGGAACCGACGCCGGCAGCGCGGCGGCGATACGAGCCTCGCGGCGATGCATCCCGGGCGAATAGGGATTGATGCTGCCGCTGACCGCCTTGACGAAGACCTGGCGGCCGTCGGCTAACGTCAGCCGCGCAGCCACCCCGGGCGAGAAGCCGCCCGGTTGGGTCGCCGCGTCGACGACGTCCGCCCCGAGCCGGTCCTCGAGAGCGTGCCGAACCTGATTCGGAAGGTCCCCCCAGTGGAGTCGTTGCCCTGTTGCCGGGGTAAAGACAGGATGGTCAGGATGATCCGTCATGGGCAATAAGATAAGGCCGATGCCGCTCGCCCCCGTGAGCTCCAACGCCGCCGCCCGGATTCGGGTAGCCCTCCTCCTCACCGCCGTCGTGCTGGTGGTCGAGGTGGTCGGTGGGCTGTGGGCGCATAGCCTCGCCCTGCTGAGCGATGCCGGGCACGTGGTGACCGACCTGGTCGTGCTGGCCCTGTCGCTATTCGCACTCAGACAGGTGCATCGTCCGGCCACAGCCCGCCGCACCTTCGGTTATCAGCGAGTGGGCATCCTCGTGGCGCTCGTGAATGCGCTGCTGCTGGCGGCGATCGTCGCCGGCATCGTCGTCGAAGCCCTTCGCCGGCTGCAAGACCCTGGCGTGGTGCACGGTGGCCTGATGGCCGCGGCGGCCGTGGTTGGTTTGGTGATCTCGCTGGTCATCGCCCGGTCGCTTCAACCGATGCAGCGCGATCTGACGGTGAAGAGCGCCTTGGTCCACATCCTGGGCGACGCCTGGGCATCGGGCGGCGTCATCGTTGCCGGGCTGCTGATCGTGGTGACAGGCTGGCTCGCGCTCGACCCTCTGCTCAGCATCGCCATCGCCGCTCTGATCGCCTGGAGCGCGTGGCGCGTGCTCGCGGCCGCGCTCGACATCCTGATGGAATCGACACCGCCGGACCTCCAGACCGAATCCGTGGTCACCTCGGTGAAGCGCGTCCCCGGTGTCCGCGACCTGCACGACCTACACATCTGGTCGCTGGGCGCCCAGAGCCGCGCGATGAGTGCGCATCTGCTGATCGATGACCAGCGGGTTACCCAGGCGCAGGACATCCTGGCCGAAGTCCGCGAGGTGCTGGCGCACGAATTCCAGATCGAGCACACGACGATCCAGTTCGAAAGCCTGGTCTGTCGGCCGGGCGATGTCTTCTGTGTGCAGCCGGAGGGCCATCCGCACACCGACGATGCCCATGACCGGATGACGCGTCGAGCCGCCGGCTAGCTGGTGGGTCCACCCGATGATGCCGAGCGGCGGCGCGCCCTCTTCGTTGTCAACCCAGCGCTGCAACGAACCGGCAGTGATTTCGGACGTCGACTGCTCGAGTTAGCCGGGGAGCTCGGCTGGGAGGCAATGGTGCTGGAGACCAAGGCCGGCCTCAATGTCGAGGCGATTGGAGCGGCACTCGCGCGGCGCGAGTTTCACTTGGTGCTCGCCGCGGGCGGGGACGGCACGGTGGCGGAAGTGATGGCCGCCGCGCACCAGCGCAGCCTGCCGATGGGCATCGTACCGCTCGGTACCGCGAACATCGTCGCCCGCGAATTGGGGCTCCCCGCGGGTTGGCGCCGAGCGACGCGGCGAGTCCTCGAACACTTTCCCGCGACTCGTGCGGTGGACCTGGCCAGGGTAAACGACGGCTACATGGCGCTCGCCGCCGGTATCGGTTTCGACGCGACCGTCATGCGCCACACGCCTGCCACGCTCAAGTACTGGTTCGGCCGTGCCGCCTATTTCGTGGCCGGGGCCTGGTGGCTGCCGCGCGCGCCGCACTTCGAGTGCACGATCCGCGCGGACGGCGAAGAAATGAAGATCACCGCGGTGGTCGTGCTGATCGTGAACGCGGGCATGCTCGGCGCGGCGCCCTTCCGCTTCGGCCCGAACATCGCGATCGACGACGGTTGGCTGGACGTCTGTGTCTACCGGCCACGCACGGCGCTGGATCGGGCCGGCGTGCTCTGGAGGATCTTCCGGCAGCGAGCCGATGGCGACAGCATGCTGCAGCGGAAGGCGCGATCCGTGGAGATCATCGCGCCCGACGTCCAGTGGAATGAGGTCGATGGCGAAGTCTACCGGGGCAATGTCCTGCGCGCTCAGATCGTCGCGGGCGGCGTCAAAGTCGTCGTATGACCACCGCTGTCAATGCCCGCCTGCCCTGGGCCCTTTTCCTGCCGCTTGCCGGCGTGACCGAGCTTGGCGGCATCATCCTCCTGCTCGCTGGCCGGGGCATCGGCTGGGCCGCGATCCTGGCGCCGGTCATCGGCTTCGCCGCGATGCGCGGACCTGTGCGGCCGCGCTTCGAATTCATGGAAGAGGGCGTGATCTTTCGCAGATCCGGAAAGAGCCCGCTGCTGCCCTGGGATGAGATCGCCGCCGTCGCCCTGGTAAAAGCCAGCGGCCGGACGGTGCTCGCCTACCGGCTCAAGCCGGGCGTGGCGGTGATGAAGCGACATCCCGGATCAGGCTTCCTGCGTGCCAAAGGGCTCGACTTCGACGGTGGCTACTTCGTCGACCAGATGACTGCCTCTCCCGAGGAGATTCGGCAGATGTTCGAGCGGCATCTCGCGCCGCAATTTCCCTCTCCCTCTGGGGGAGGGTAGCGTTGGGGGACCTTTTACGCTGCCGGTACTGAGCGCTCGGCGCGAAGCGCCGTCCGCACCGGGCGGGCGGAAACCGGCGAGACCATCGGAGCGAGCTTTTTCAGGCTGAAGATCATCTCCGAACCGCCGACGTACTCGACGCCCTCGATCTCGAAGCCCTTTCCCTGGAGATAGGGGCCGAGATTCGCCTGGGTGTAGTGCGTGATGTGCTCGTCCGCATAGCCGCCGGGTGAGAGGCGTCCGTAGAGCCACTCCAGCGCCCGCCATCGCCAGCGGTCGTAATCGGGTGTGCCGAGGATGAGCCGGCCGCCGGTCGTGAGGACCCGCGACAGCTCATCGAAGGGCTTCTCCTGCGCGGGGATGTGTTCGATGACCTCGGAGCAAATGACGCAATCGAAACTTCCATCGGCGAAGGGCAGCTCGAAGATGGAGCCGTGGACGAGCGTGTTGCCGTAGCGCCGCGCGTAGCGCAACTTATGAAGCTGGATATCGAGGCCGACCATGCCAGGAATGGCGCCGATGATGCGGCTCGATCCACAGCCAACATCGAGGACCCGGCGGTAGCCGCTCGCCAGTCGCGTGACGGCCTGGTACCGCCCCCGCTGCCAGTAGCGCTGCAGCGGGATGATGCTGTCATAGGCGCGCCCGTCGTAGTCCGATGATGCGATCGAGTTGCGCAGTCGCCACATCGCCACGAAGGTTCGCAGATAGGAGACGGCGAACCGCAAGAGCCGGGCGTGACTCTGGCCGGCGACCCGTGCCCGGTATCGGAAGGGGACTTCATGGACGCGGTAGCCCGCCGCCAGCGCGCGAATCAGGATTTCCTCGAGGACATCGAAGTCGGTCGCCTTCAGCTCGAGTTCCCGCAGGATCGCGCTGCGGTACAGGCGGTAGCCACTGGAAAGATCGTGGACCGGCAACGAGAGTCCGCGACCAAAGGTGATGTTCAGGATCCGGCTCATCACGCGCCGGGTGACCGGCATTTCCGCAGCGCCACCCTCCACGTACCGGGAGGCGATCACCACATCGCCCTTGGTGCGCGCGGCCCACAGGTCTTTGAGGAACGCGGGATCATGCGACCCATCCGCGTCGAGCGTGATGACGTACTCGCCGCGCGCCTGCTCGAAGCCGGCCCGGTAGGCTCCGCCGAATCCGGGGAGCCTCTGGCTGACCATCCGCACCCCGTGCTTGCGTACCATCTCTTGCGTGTTGTCGTTTGAGCCGCCATCGACCACGATGATCTCGAACGTCGGCCCCAGGGCCACCAGGGCCTTCTTCAGCTCGGGGAGGACCCGGTCAAGGTTTTCCCCTTCGTTCAGCGCCGGGAGGACCAGGCTCAGGGCGCATCCCGGTAGCGCAACCGCGTCGGCGCCGGGGATGATGAAGGACGGGATGCCATCAACCAGCGGATACCGGATCCCATCCCGAACGCAACGAAGTTCGAGCTCCGCGTCAGTAGTTAACGGTCCGTGGCATTTGGGGCAGACCAGGCTATGCGGAATCGGCATGGGCTACCGAATGAACGGAAAGTGAGATCCGAGCTTGCTTTGGACGGACCGGGGAGGCGTCAGTGAGGCGCCCGCGAATCCTGGCGATCGACGTCGGTACCGGCACTCAGGACATCCTGATCCTGGAGGGCGGCAGCGTGATCGAAAACGCCGTCCAGTTGATCATGCCGTCGCCGACGGCGCTGCTGGCCGAGCGGGTGAAGCAGGCGACGCAGGACCGCGTCGACCTTCTCTTGACCGGCGTCACCATGGGTGGCGGCCCCGACCACTGGGCGGTGGAGGCGCACCTCGAGGCGGGGCTCAAGGTCTACGCCACCCCGGACGCTGCCCGGACCTTCGACGACGACCTGGACCGCGTGACGGCGATGGGCATCCGGATTGTCGACTCGCCGGCCGCCACGAACGGGACGCGCCGGCTCGAGCTGCGTGACTTCTATCTCGCGGAGTTGATGGAGGCGCTGCGGGCATTCGGCGTCAGCACCGTCTTCGATGCGGTCGCCGTGGCGGTCTTCGACCACGGCGCGGCTCCACCGGGCGTCAGCGACCGCCGATTTCGCTTCGACTACTTGCGAGGTCAGGTCGAGCGTGGCGTCGGCCTGGAGGGCTTCGGCTTTCTGGCCGCGGAGATCACGGCGCGGATGACCCGCATGCAGGCCGTCGCCCGCAACTGGTCAGGTCCCGAACCCCTGTTCCTGATGGACACCGGGCCGGCGGCGATACTTGGCGCGCTCGACGATGCCGTCGTGGCGACGTCGGATCCCGTCCTGGTGCTCAACCTGGGGAACTTCCACACCATCGCCGCGCTGCTGCACGAACGGCGCATCGCCGGTCTGTTCGAGCATCACACCGGCGAGCTAACCCGGCCGAAGCTGGAGCAGTACCTCGACGCGCTCGCCGCCGGATCTCTCTCCAACGACCAGGTGTTCGACGACATGGGACATGGGGCGCTGGAGCTCGGCGTCAACGCATCACCGCCGCAGCGGCTAGCCGTTACCGGACCGCGCCGCGGTCTGCTCGACGGCTCGCGGCTCAGTCCGCACCTCGCCGTGCCGCATGGCGACATGATGCTCGCTGGATGTTTTGGGCTCCTCCGGGCCCTGGCGGCGCGACTCCCCGCGTTCGCACCGGTTGTCGAGGACCAGTTGGGTGTTCCCGCGCGCTCGCACTGAGACGAAGCGGATTTGAATCCAGCTGAACGCACAGCGGCCCCGTAGAATCGAAGCGGCGTCACCACCATTCCTAAGAGGTTTCCATTGGAGCATCCCACGACCATCGCCCAGTTGCGACAGAGCGAGTACCGCGTCCTTCCCGTCAAGGAGGAGATGCGCAAAAACCTGGTGCGCAAGATCAAGGCCAACGAGGAGCTGTTCCCCGGCATCATCGGCTTCGAGGGATCGGTCATTCCGCAGGTGGAAAACGCGATCCTCTCCGGCCAGGACATCGTCTTCCTCGGTGAGCGCGGCCAGGCAAAGAGCCGTCTGATCCGATCGCTGATCGCGCTGCTGGATGAGCAGGTCCCGGTGATCGAGGGCTGTGAGATCAACGACAACCCGTACGCTCCCATCTGTCGCGCCTGCCGTGACCGCGTGGCCGCCCAGGGCGATCGGGTGACGGTCCGCTGGATCGGTCCGGACCAGCGCTACAGCGAGAAGCTGGCGACTCCCGACACCTCGATTGCCGACTTGATCGGCGAAGTCGACCCGATCCGGGTCGCCGAGGGCAAGTACCTGGCCGACGAGCTCACCATCCATTACGGACTGGTCCCGCGCACCAATCGCGGTATCTTCGCGATCAACGAGCTCCCCGACCTCGCCGAGCGGATCCAGGTCGGCTTGCTCAACCTGATCGAGGAGCGCGATGTGCAGATCCGCGGATTCAAGCTGCGGCTGCCGATCGATGTCTACGTGGTGGCCAGCGCGAATCCCGAGGACTACACCAACCGCGGGCGCATCATCACGCCGCTGAAGGACCGTTTCGGCGCGCAGATCCGGACGCACTACCCGCGTAATGTCGAGGACGAAATTCGCATCGTGGAGCAGGAGCGCACATCGTTCCAGGATCGCGAGCTCTCGGTGGTGATGCCGGACTTCATGAAGGAGATCGTGGCCGAGGTGACCCAGCTGGCGCGTCGCAGCCCCAAGATCAACCAGCGCTCCGGTGTCAGCGTCCGCATCTCGATCACGAATTACGAGAACCTGGCGTCAAACGCCTCGCGGCGTGCGCTGCGGACGGGCGAGACGGAGGCGGTGCCGCGCATCACCGACCTGCCCGCGATCATTCCCTCCAGCGCCGGCAAGCTGGAGATGGAAACCTGGGAAGAGGGCGACGACCAGACGGTGCTGGAGAAGATCATCAAGACCGCGGTGCTCAACGTCTTCCGGCGGCACTTCGAAGCCAGTCAGTTCAACGAGCTCGTGCAGCGCTTCGACGCCGGCCTCACCTTCGAGGTTTCCGAAGGGCAGGCCGCGGAGCGCTACGCGACCATGCTGCGCGAGCTGCCCGGGATGGAGAAGGCGCTGAAGAGTCTCGGATTGGACAAGCGGCCCGCGCTCGCGGCCTCGGGGATGGAGTTCGTCCTCGAGGGGCTGCACTTGAGCAAGCGGATTAACAAGACGGAAATGGACGGAGCGGCGATCTACGCCGGCTAGATGATCTCCCGCTCGAACCGCTACGAGCGCTGGGATGGGTCCCAGGAGCCGTTCGGTCGCGACGCCGAGGACCTGTTCGACCGGCTCGCCGAGGACCTGTTCCAGGGCGGCGACTTCGATTACGCGCTCCACCGATTGATGAGCCGCGGCTGGCGGGACAAGCAGGGGCGCCGGCTTCCGGGTTTCGAGGAGATGCTGGAGCGGCTGCGTCAGAAGCGCCTACAACAGTTGAAGCGCTACAACCTCAACGATGTCTTCGGCAACATTCGAGAAAAGCTGAACGACATCCTTCGGCGCGAGCGGCAGGGCATCAACGACCGCCTTGAGCAGGCACCGGAGAGCGCCAAGCGCGTGCTGCAGAAGATCACGAAGAAGAAGCTGCAGGAACTGGATCAACTGCCGGAAGACGTGGGTGGCATGATCCGCCAGCTCAACGACTACGAGTTCATGGACGAAGGTGCCTCGCAGGCCTTCCAGAAGCTCATGGAGGAGCTCAAGCAACAGGTTTCGCAGACCTACTTCAAGAACATGACGCGCACCATGCAGCAGTTGCGTCCCGAACACCTGGGCGAGATCAAAGAGATGATGAAAGCGCTCAACCAGATGCTGCGCGATCGGCTGGAGGGAAAGCCGCCCAAGTTCGAGCAGTTTATGGCGCGCTTCGGCCACTTCTTCGGCCCGGACCCGCCGAAAACGCTCGATGAGCTGATCCAGCATCTCGAGCGGCAGATGGCGCAGATGGAGTCGCTCATGCAGTCGCTGTCGCCGGAGATGCAGCGGCAGATGCAGGACTTGCTAGCCTCGACCCTGAACGACCCCGAGCTACAGGAACAGATGGCCGAGCTCGCCGCCCAGCTCGAGTTGCTCTCACCCCGCCCAGGGCTCGGCAGCCGCTACGCGTTCTACGGCTCGGAGTCGCTTCCGCTGCAGGAGGCGCTCTCGTTGATGGAGCGGCTGCAGGGCATCGAGGACCTGGAGGCGGCACTGCGCGAGGGATACCAGGGCCGGCAGCTGACACCTGAGCAGTCTCAGCAGCTTCAGCAACTCCTGGGGCCCGACGCCCGTCAGGCCGCGGACCAGATGAGCGAGCTCGCCGCGCAGCTGGAGAAGAAGGGTTATGTCCAGCGCGGCAAGCGCGGCATGGAGCTGACGCCGCGGGGCATGCGTCGCATCGGTCAGAAGGCCCTGCGCGACCTGTACACGCGGCTGAAGCGCGATCGCTTCGGCGACCACCCGATCAGCGTCCGCGGGCTCGGCTCGGAGCGCTCGGACGAGACGAAGGTCTACGAGTTCGGTGACGCCTTCAACCTGCACGTCGAGCAGACGCTGATGAACGCGCTGCGGCGCGAGGGGCCGCAGCAGCCGATCCAGCTCAAGACCGACGACTTCGAGGTCTTCCGATCAGAGTTCAGCGCTCAGTCGGCAACGGTGTTGATGATCGACATGAGCCGGTCGATGCCCTTGCGCGGCTACTTCTATGCTGCCAAGAAGGTCGCCCTCGCCCTCGATGCCCTGATCCGCAGTCAGTTTCCTCGCGACTACCTGCAGGTGATCGCCTTCAGTGACTACGCCCGGCCGGTCAAGTCCCACCAGCTTGCGGAGCTGACCTACAACGAGTCGATCTACGGGACCAACATCCAGCACGGCCTGATGCTGGCCCGTCAGTTCCTGAACCGGCACAAGACCGGCAACAAGCAGGTCATCATCGTCACCGACGGCGAACCGACGGCGCACATGGAAGGCCAGCACGCGGTCTTCTTCTATCCGCCCCTACCGGAAACGTTTCAGAAGACGTTGCTCGAGGTGCAGCGCTGTACGCGTGAACACATCGTGATCAATACCTTCATGCTCGACAACGACTATCATCTGGTGTCGTTCGTCAAGCAGATGACCCGCATGAACGGCGGCCGGGCCTTCTTCGCCAGCGCCGACCGTTTGGGCGATTACGTATTGCTCGACTACGTCGACCGCAAGCGCAAAGCCAGCCACTGATCAATTCCGGATCGGGCCTTCAGCGGACGGAATCTCCCAGGACGGGTCCGGGTCGCGGGTAGTGCCGATCCATTTCGGACGCATACCGGCGTCCGACTTCGTGACGGTGCAATCGCAGCCAATCGGTGAGGCGCGTCGTCCCGCGCGGCGGCTCGCGCGAAACCAGGATGTCGTGCATCAGGTCGTCGAGCTCGTCACGCGTGAGCAGCATGTCGCCGACCAGCCGGCCTGCCACCGTTGCACCGGCCATGGCCACGACTGGCGGCAGGTGCAGGAGGAGCGTGTCGAGCTTCATCGCCCGGCGAAGGAGACGAACCAGTTCGTCAAAGGTGAAGATGTCTGGTCCGGCCGAGTCGACGACAACATCCGCCTGTTGTGAGCCAACCTCGACGAGCAGACCCGCGTGGTCCTTGACGTGCATCGGCTGGAGTCGGTAACGGCCGTCACCAGGAATCCCAAAGACAGGGAGATGCCGCAGCAGCCAAGCGATGTTGTTGATCAGAACGTCCCCTTCGCCAAACAGAAGCGTCGGCCGCACGATGGCATACGACAGTCCCGAGGACCGCACCGCGTCCTCGAGCGCCGCCTTGCCCCGGTAGTAGCTGGTGGTCGAGGCGGTCGGGTTGGCAATGCTGGTCTGGACGATTCGACGCACGCCGGCTCGTCGAGCCGACTCGATTAACCGCTTGGTGTTCTCAACCGCGGCGCCGTGAGTCACGCTGCCGTGCGGCGCGCGCACCCAGTACGTGTTGTAGAGGGTGTCGGTGCCCTTCAGCGCGGTAACGAGGGCATCAGGGTCCTCGAAATTCAGCGGATACGTCGGAATCCGTGGCGCCAGCGGATCATCGGGCTTCGGATGGTTGGTGAGGGTCCGCAGAGCCCGACCGCGCTCCAGCAACTGCGCGGCAATGAACCGACCGCTGTAGCTGAAGGCGCCCGTCACGACGTCGATGTTGTTCACCGTCGCTCAGTCTAGGTACGGTGACATCGAGCGATTCGGTACGATCCCGATTCGGTGAAGGATCGGATCGCCGAGCACAACAAGGACATGTGGGAGCGGCTGGCAAAGGCCGCTATGAACTACACCCGCCCCTTCGGCCGGCCGCCCAAGACCCGGGCGGGCATGCGGCGATTCATGGATCCGCGTGGGCGCCTAAAGGGAGTGCGATTGGCAGGCGCTCGCGTCCTCGGGCTAGCGGCGGGCGGTGGCTGGGACCCCGTCATCTTCGCCAAGCTGGGGGCCGAAACGACCGTCTTCGACATCTCGCCGACCCAGCTCAAGACCGTGCGAGAGCTGGCGGCGCGGCAGCGCGTCAAGATCCGGCTGGTCCGCGGCAATATGAAAGACCTCTCCGTGTTCAAGGATGCGTCGTTTGACCTCGTCTGGCATTGCCACTCGCTGGTCTTCGTCGATGACGCGGTTCGCGTGCTCAAGGAGGTCGGTCGGGTGATGGCGCCGGGTGGCACCTACCTCTTGTCGACCATGCACCCCACGACGCTCCGACTGTACGGCAGCTACAAGGACGGGGGCTGGAGCCCGAAGATCACCTATTTCGAAGACAAGGCGGTGCCGTACACCGATGAGTGGGGAATGACTTGGACCCTGGGTAACAAGAAGCTGGTCGCGCCGACCATCGAGTTCGGGCATCGCTTCGAGACCATCGTCAACGGGATGGCCGCCGCGGGAATGGTGGTGGACGGGATCTGGGAGTTCTCCCCCGGCGATGACGACGACGAGACGGAGCCTGGCTCCGATGCCCATCTCGATACCCTGTTCCCAGCCTTCATCGAGGTCCGCGGCCGGAAGCTCGTCCCGGGTGCTTTGCCGACTGATGGGCAGCGAGCACCGCGGCGCGCTGCGCCGAAGAAAGGTACTTCACGGCCTCGCGGACGGTGACACCAGAGGCGCGGGCGGCGCGCGGTAGCAGCCAGGCATAGACCGTATCCGGCTGCGGCTTGCCGGTCTCGCGCAGCACCCAGCCGATCGATTTGCGGATGAAGAACTCCCGCTCCTCGAGCATCCGGTCGGCGTAGCGCGCGAAACGCTGAAAGTCACCCTTGCCGCGTCGCAAGGGCCGGAGCAGCGCCAGCATCGCGGAGCGGCGTATCCAGAAGTCGTCCTCGCGCGCCCAGCGGTCGAGCACTCGCCGCAGTTCGGGCGAACGCTCCACCAGCGGACCGGTAATGACGATGGCTAGCTCATCGACAAAGGCCCACGTCTTCGACTGGCGGATCAACCGCTCGAGCAGCGCGATATCGACGGGCTGAAGAAGCGGCTCGAACGCTTCCAGGAGGAGGACGGCCACCATCCGCCGCTCGAAGACGGGCGTTTTCCAGAGGATGCTGATCAGCGCCACCAGACGCTGGCGATCGAGCCCGCCATGCCGCCGCTTGACCCCCCGAACGATTTGCCGCATCGCCGGCAGTCCAACGCCGAGGAACTCGAGATCACTCTTCAGGTAGGCCTTCTCCGCCGGGGCGCGCGCGGGATTGCGATGGCGGCGAAGCTCCACGTCGATAGCCGTGGCGATGGCCGCCGGGCGAGGCAGCCCGGCCTTAGTGGAGCTTGGGGAGGACCTGCTTGCCGAAGACGTCAATCCACTCGAGCTGGTTGCGGCCAACATTGTGCAGGTAGACGCGGTCAAAGCCGAGGTCGATGAACCTCTGGATCTCGCGACAGTGCGCGTCCGGATCGGCGGAGATGAGCATGCGGCCCTCGAAGTCTTCGGGCCGAACGAGCTTGGCCATTTGCGCGAAGTCGTTCGGCGAGCGGATGTCGGCCTTGGGGAATTTCATCCCGCCGTTCGGCCACTCCGTCAGCGCGTTGCGCATCGCTTCCTCGTCCGTGCGCGCCCAGGAGAGATGGAGCTGGAGGATCCTGGGCAGCGTCGACGGATCTTTCCCGGCCTCCATACACCCCTTCTCGAAGCGCTCGAAGACGCCTCCAATCTTTTCCTCCGGCGCGCCCACGGTGATCAGGCCGTCGCAGAACCGCCCGGTCCTTTCGGCCGTCACGAGCCCGGCGGTGGCGATGTAGATGGGCGGAGGTTGCTCCGGCATGGTCCAGAGCCGCATCGTCTCCATCTTGTAGTACTCGCCCGTGTGCTTGACGTCCTTCCCGGTGAAGAGTTTCCTGATGATCTCGATCGATTCGAACATCCGGTTGATGCGCTCGGCGACCTCAGGCCAGTAGCCGGCGACGATGTGCTCGTTGAGCGCCTCGCCGGATCCGAGGCCGAGCCAGAAACGGCCAGGGTACATGGCGCTCATGGTGGCCGCGGCCTGGGCGATGATCGCCGGATGCGTGCGGAACGACGGACAGGTCACCCCCGGGCCGATGTCACCACGCGTGTGCTCGGCGGCCGCTGCCATGAACGCCCAGACGAAGGCGGCGTTGCCCTGCTGCGGGGTCCAGGGCTGGACGTGATCCGCCGCCATCACGCCCGAGAACCCGGCGGCTTCCGCCTTCTCGCAGAAACCGATCAGCTCGCGCGGATGAAACTGCTCCAGCATGGCCGCATAGCCGATCTGCGCCATGGGCTAATTCTCCGCCTTAGCGGTTGAAAGGGGTCCGCTCGGAGAGGGCGGCGCGGCGCGGACGGGCGAAGGAGGCGAGTACGACGCCGGCCGCCGCGACGACCAGCGCCAGAATGAAATGCTTGAGCCGGAAATGTTGTCCGGGCAGGATGGTGCTCTCGGTGGCGGTGCGGACGACGAGGTAGAAGAGTGCGACCAGGAGGCCGGCAAAGAAGAGCACGAGACCGGCGAAGAAGGCAAGCGGATTGTTCTGCAGCGCGTTGTCTTGCATGAGTCCTCCTGAAGGTCAGCGGCTCAGCAGGATCAGGGAAACGATCCCGAACGCCGCGCAATAGTAGGCAAATGGATCAAGCCGTCCCACCCGAAAGTATCGCATGAGGTAGGCGACGCTCAGGAACGCCGCAACGCCGGCCACCACGCCTCCGGTCAGGTAGACGGGGAGATGTGGCAAAGCGACCGGGGTGAAAAGGTCCGGGATTTTGAGAACGCCGGCGCCCAAAATGATGGGCGTCGCGAGCAGGAATGCGAAGCGGGCGGCGGCCTCGTGCGTCAGGTTAGCGAGCAGGCCGGCCACCATCGTGCTCCCGGAGCGGGAGATGCCGGGCAGCAGCGCCAGGATCTGCGCCGAGCCGATGCCGACCGCGGTACGCACCGGGAGGGCGTCGAGCTGCGTCCGCCCGTCATCGAACGCGACGGCGCGCCGGCGAATGCGCTCGCCCACGAACATGATGGCGCCGTTCACGATCAAGAAGCCGGCCGCCGCACGCGGGTTGGCAAACAGGCTCTGCACCTGCTTTTGGAGCAGGACGCCGACGAGCCCGGCCGGGATCGTACCCGCGATCAGCCGCCAGCCGAGTTTTTCGTCGGCCGTGCCGTGCATCCGTCCGTCGATCACGCTGCGGAACACCGCCCGGATGATGGCCAGCCAGTCGCGCCAGAAATAGATCGCCAGGGCGATGGCGGTCCCGACGTGGAGCAGGACCACAAACGCCAGGAAGGTTGGATCCGCCTGGTTAATATTCCAACCCAGCAGCTTGGGCAGGATCACGGTATGTCCGAGGCTGCTCACCGGGAATAACTCGGTGACGCCCTGGAGCAATGCCAATACGAGGGCCTGGAAAAGCGACATCGTTTCCTATGATGCTTGAATGAGTGCGAGGCCCGTCGTCGTCCTGGCGGGCGGCGTCGGCGCGGCGCGATTCCTACGAGGCCTCGTTCGGGTGGTGCCGCCGGAGGAGATCTTCGTGATCGGGAACACCGGCGACGACATGTGGTGGCACGGGCTCTACATCGCCCCCGATCTCGACACGGTCACCTACTGGCTTGCCGGCGTGGCAGATGAGTCGCGTGGTTGGGGACTCCAAGGCGACACGTTTACCGCCCAGGAAGCCCTCGCCCAGCTGACGGACCGGTCGTGGTTCCAACTCGGCGACCGCGACCTGGCGACCCATCTGTATCGGACCGGGCGACTGGCCGACGGCGTCCCGCTCCATCGCGTGACGGCGGAAATCGCGGAGCGACTCGGCGTCCGTAGCCGGATCCTTCCGATGAGCGACGCGCCGGTTGAGACGCGCCTCAAGACCGATGGCGGCGACCTGCATTTCCAGGAGTACTTCGTGCGAGAACGCTGTCGCCCGACCGTCCAGGAGATCTACTGGACTGGGCTCGAGGAGGCGAGCCCTGCGCCCGGGATTGCCCAGGCGCTCGATGCGGCTCGCCTGGTGCTGATCGCACCCAGCAATCCGAGCATCAGCATCGGACCGATTCTGCGGGTGCCCGGGATGCGGGCCCTGCTCTGCGCCGCGCGCGGCCGGACCGTCGCCGTCTCGCCACTGATCGGCGGCCGCGCGGTCAAGGGCCCGACCGTCGAGTTGATGCGCGCCGAAGGAGGACGGCCGGACGCGCTCGGCGTGGCGGAGCGCTACCAGGACCTCGCCGCCGGCTTCGTCCTAGACACGGCCGACGCGGCACTAGCGCCGGCGATCGCGGACCTCGGCTACCGAATCAGCGTGCGTCCGACCATGCTCGACGACCTCGATTCGGCTCGCGAGGTCGCCTCCGCGGCCCTGGATCTGCTGCACGAACCGGCTGCCGCATGACGCTCGCCATCGTCGTGCCCGTCAAATCACCGCGCCGCGCGAAGCACCGGCTCGAGCCTGTCTTGAATGAAGACGAACGCGAGCGGCTTGCGCTGGTGATGGCTCGTGAGGTCTTCACCGCGGTTGCGGCGCTCACCAGCTACGGGCGGTTCGTTGTTTCCGACGACCCCGAAATCCTGGAAGAGGCCCGTCGCTTCGGCCTCGAACCTCTGACGGATCGGGTCGCCCAGGGTCAGAGTGCCGCCGTCCGGCAGGGGTTCGCGGCCGCCTGGGAGCGGGGCTACACAGCCGCGCTCACTATCCCGGGCGATGTGCCGGCCGTGACGTCTGAAGAACTGGCGGGGATGGCGGAATACCGCCCGGAAATCGAGGTGCTGCTGGCACCCGATCGCGAGCGCCTTGGGACCAATGGGCTGCGGCTGGTGCCGCCCCACGCCATCACGCTCCGCTTCGGGGAGGATAGCTTCAGCCTGCACCACGACGAAGCGCGGCGTGCCAACCGCAGCTTCGAAGTTAAAGAAGTGGAGGGCCTCCGATACGATCTCGACCGGCCCGACGACGTCGTCGCCTTCCTTCGGCTGCCGCGTGATACCGCTACGCGGCGCCTGCTGGAAGAGCTCGACGTCGCCGACCGGGCCCTCGCCGGTCTGCCGCCGCGCGCTTGAGTGCGGTCTCGATCTATCCCGTCGCCGGCCTCCCGGAGATCGTCAAGGGCGCTGCGCTGCCGGAGCTCATCATGGACGGCCTCGGGCGGCTCGGCATGTCCCTCGAGGCGGGGGATCTTGTCGTCATCACGCAGAAGGTGGTCTCGAAGGCCGAGGGGCGGTTGGTGCAGCTCGACCGGGTGCACCCCTCCGCGCGGGCGACGGAGATCGGCCAGCGAATCGGCTTCGACCCGCGCCATGTAGAGGTCATACTTTCTGAGTCGGTACGGGTCGTTCGCGAGGCGCCCCGGGTGCTGATCACGGAAACGCGGCACGGCTTTATCTGTGCCAACAGCGGTGTCGACCGATCGAACACGGGGGGCAAGGAGATCGTGGTCTTGCTACCCGAGCACCCCGATGAGTCGGCTCGCCGATTGCGGGAGACGTTTCGCGCCCTATCTGGAGTCTCGGTCGGTGTGGTGATCTCCGACAGCTTCGGCCGGCCCTGGCGGGAAGGGCAGGTCAACGTGGCGATCGGTGCGGCCGGTGTGGTGGCATTGCGCGATTACCGGGGCCTCAAGGACCCGGACGGGTATGAATTACAGGGCACGGAGCTAGCGGTTGTCGATGAGATCGCCTCGGCGGCTGAGTTGGTGATGGGCAAGCTGGATCGGGTCCCGGTTGCGCTGATCCGGGGTGCGACGGTGGCCGGCGACGGCCGCGTGCAGACACTGCTGCGGGATCCGGCGACCGACCTCTTTCGATGAAGATCGGCTTGCTCGCTGACACGCAGGGGAGCTTCGACGTCGAGGCGCTCCTGGAGTTCGTCGGCAAGGAATTCGCCGGAGTCGACGAGATCTGGCACGCCGGGGATTGGGGCAGCGAGGACGTCCTCGAGGGATTGCGCCGGTTGGGGCGGGTGGTGGTCGTCAACGGGAATGCGCCCAGCGACTCGCGGTACCCCACGACGATCGAGGGCACCATCGGGCGCTGGCGTGTCGGAATGGTCCACAACCTCGACAAACAGCGGGCACGGTGGGCGGCCGGGTACGACGTCCTCATCCACGGGCACACCCATCGATGGCGAGATGAGGTGATCGGGCGAACCCGCTTCATCAACCCCGGAACGGCGACCCGTCCGCAGTTCGGTGGCACAGAGCGGACGATGGCCCGGCTGGCTTTCGAAGGCGAACTGCGAGTGGAGAAGCTATTGGTTCCGAAGTTCCCCAAACGAGCGGCGATATCATGACGCCATGAATGTGCGGGTCGTGCTCTTCGCCAAGCCTCGCGAGCTGGTCGGGCAGCCCAATGTCGATCTGGCGCTGCCTGCGGGGGCGACCGCGGCCGACGCCTGGAGTCAGCTCAGCACGCGCTACGACCTGGGCCCGCTTCCGCGCTCCTTCCGGTGCGCTGTCAACTCGGAGTACGCGGGGTGGGATGACCAACTCAAGGACGGTGACGAGCTGGCCGTCATCCCTCCGGTGAGTGGCGGCGCGATCGGCGAGCGGCGCGGCGTCGTGGCCCTGCGCGAGGAGCCGCTCGATCCCACAGCGATCGGGGATGGGATCCGCAGCGACGCTGACGGAGCGCTCGTGTTGTTCCAGGGCATCGTCCGCCAGCATTCGCGTGGCAAGCAGGTTCGGGCGCTGGTCTATGAGGCCTACGGGTCGATGGCGCAGAAGCAGATGGAGGACCTCGCGGAGGAGGCCCGTCGCCGCTGGCCGATCGCAGACCTCGCCATCGTGCATCGGACCGGCACGCTGCGAGTGGGGGAGGTCAGCGTGGTCATCGCCGTAGCGGCATCGCACCGCGGTGAGGCGTTCGACGCCTGCGAGTGGCTGATCGACGAACTGAAGCACACCGTGCCGATCTGGAAGAAAGAGGTCTACACCGAAGGCGAGGCCTGGATCGACGATCGCCCGTAAGGTTGGCGGCGGGCTCGCGGGCTAGAATAGCGATCGCCACGCGGGAGTAGCTCAGCTGGTAGAGCGTGTGCCTTCCAAGTACATGGTCGCGGGTTCGAGTCCCGTCTCCCGCTCTCCAGAATCCTTCCGCTCCCTTTAAGGAGCACTGTGATTGAAGTGCTCGAAGCGCTCAAAGACGGCCGAGCGCTGCTTCTCAGCCGAGGACCTTCGGCGACTCTCCGACCAGTCCGATGGTTGCCATGTTTTATGACCCGACCGCCGACCGCTGGAGCGCGGGCCCGAGCGTGATCAGCGCTGGTTCGGCATTCGGGATCCCGGCCGTTCGCCTCTCGAACGGGAAAGTGCTGGTGTTGCTCTCTAGTCAGAGCGTCCTTTTCGACCCTGGCGGGACATCGACTCCGACGGCTCCGGAGGCAGCGGCTCCGTTTGGACCGGCAGCGAACCCGCTCAACTCCTCTCGGACAACGCCTCATCATGAGCGCTCTGTTCTTCTTGCTCATTGTGTTGGTGCGATACGTACGTGTACGGATCGTCAGTCGGCGGCTATAGATGAGGACAGCATGGGACTGGTAACCCGTCGATCCGGTCGATGACCCCGTTCAACGCCGAGGCCCCCTGACACATGCGCCGCGCCTGAGGCCCGCAGAAGGCTCCGACCGGTGTTCAGACTGGAGGTGTTGCGGCGCGACGACACGAGCTGCGTTTCAGTGGTCTAGCGTGGTCCGGCGCCCTCAGGGAATGGCTGCCAAAATCGGAGCGCCGTCGGGATTCCCGATCCGCAGATTATTTGGTTCCCGAGCGGGTTAGGGTCCCGTCTCCCACTCTCCACTGCTACGAGCCCACCGAAGTCGGGCGCAAGCGCAGCCCGCGGATGGCTTGCCGCAACGTGCTCGTCTCGAGATGGATTTCGGTCACTGGAGTCTGGCGAATGGAAAGCTCCGTTTCGCAGCCGCTCGAGGCGGGAACTGAGCGCCTGAGCTAGGCGAAGGCTAGGAGACCGTAAGCGGGTCGCGCCCGACCGATGTGCAACGGGCTAGGAGGACGCTCGGGGGCTAGGCTGGCCGAATTCCACGCTTAGCCGGCCCACCGAATTTGCGGTACAGCCATTTCTTAAATTCGGCTGGCAGCGGAATTAGGCCAACCTCAATCACAAGCTGAGGCCTGTCAGAAGGTTGCAAATCAGGCAGGGGCGAAACCTTGACGGCGGGCTCAGTGGCGGCTTTCTCTTTGATGTCCACGGCCATATAACGAGTCTACCCCCTTGTTGCTAGCAGTACTACTGTCGAGATCACCAAGGTAGCCGCGTATAGATACAGGGTCCGCTGAAGGAGGGCCCGCTTGACGTTCAAGAGCCGAGTGTTGTTCTCAATGTCGGCAGATAAATCTTCAATCGCCTTGCGTTTGGCGGTCTCCTCCGGGTCGGTCTTAATTCCGTCATAGAAGTCGGGGAAAAGAGGACCAACGCTGAGGGGATCTGTAAACAGAGTAACGAGAGCGAGGATGGTTGCCAAGAGGAAGCCACCGAAGGGAACCCACCAGGCAGGTCCAAAGCTGCTCCGGGTGGCAAGTACCGCTATGACGACTGTTCCGGCAAGGCCAGCCAGACCAGTCGCTTTGGTGTCAAGACCAGATTCTTGAGTTACCTGAGCAGCGAGTTCGCTCTGGGCAAGAGCGATTACCAAGTCCATCCGCCCAAGAACGTCGGAGGGTCTGACCGCCATGGGCAGATGGTAGCGGTCTAGGTGACGCCATCCCGCGATCTCTTCCGCGCGGACGGAGTGACAGCCCTGTAGTGGGACTCATAGGCGCGGCGCGCGCTGTCGGATTGCGTGTGTCCATGAACGACGGCGCAGATTCGCGTCGCCCGATCCATCGCGATCGTCGTCCAGCTCCTCCCGTCTTCGTCGCTCAAATGGATGAGCATCGTGTAGGCGTCGTGCTCGACGCGCAGGCGGTGGGAGGGGTTCGCCTCCTCGTGGAGCGCGCGAGCTTGCCTTCCTGGGAATGCATCGTCGGCGACAAAAGACGTCCACCGTCTTCCTCGCTTTGGAGGTCGAGCAAGCTTGCCGCCGGACTTGGCTTTCAACAGATCGATGCTAGCGAGCCTGTCGACGGTCTGTAACAAGGCGGTTGCAACTTTCGGACGGGTGCTAGCAACCCCGTAATTCGGCCGCAATAGCGTGGGTGCGTGGGCCTCGCTATGCGCAATACGCATCCAGACGACAATTCAAGCGGCTCCCGTAAGGCCGTGCCCCCTCGGCCGCTGAGCGAACGGCTATGGAGCGTGCTGATTGGACTGCTCGTCTTCGTCACCATCCTCGTCGCCGCGCTCCCCATCTTTGCCATCGTCCGCGGTACCTCGGCCGGCATCGCCCTCGCGCGGGCGGGCAACGCGAGCCTCATCACCTGGCTCGGCCTCGAACTGGCGCTGGTCGCCCTCGGCATGGGCGCCTTCTTCTTTGCCTATTCCCTCAAGTATTACCTGGCCACGGCGACCATGCTCCTGCTCGCCTTCTTCGGTCCCGGCCATAACGGCAACGGCACCGGGGAAAAGCGGGGACATCTCAGCGGTCTGGCGCGCATCACGCGTCGCGGCTGGGTCGCGCGTCAGCATTCCAATGGCAATCGCACCAAGTGGCTGCCGCTCGGGTACGAGCCGTTTGTCTCGATTCACATCGCAACCTACAACGAAAAGGGGGTTATCGGCCGCCTTCTCGAGGCCTGCTCGAAGCTCAACTATTCCAACTACGAAGTCATCCTCGTCGACGACTCGACGGATGGGTCGATGGAGGTCCTCGAAGCCTGGCGGCAGGTCGATCGCTTCACCATCATTCACCGCGACACCAGGGATGGCTTCAAAGGCGGCGCACTCACGTATGCCCTGAAAGCGATGGACCCCCGAACGGAATTCGTCGCCATCTTCGATGCCGACGCCGTTCCCTTCCCGGACGTCCTCAGGGATCTGCTTTATCACTTCTACAGCCAGGGAAACCCTCGGCCTCGCCTCATCCCCGAGATCGGCGCCGTGCAGAGTTATCAATGGCACGTCCTGAACAAGAGCGAGAGCTGGCTGACGGCGGCCGTGCGCACCGAGTACGCCGGCAGCTACATGATCGAGCGTCCGTTCCAGCAGGTGCTCGGCTCGATGAAGATGATCGCCGGCACCGCCTACATGATCAAGGCGGGATTGTTGAGGGAGTTGGGATGGGGCCGCAGTCTCACTGAGGACTGGGAGCTGACCCTGCGCCTTTACGCCAAGGGCTACAAGGTCGTCTACACCCCTTACGCGGAGACCCCCGCCGAATGCGTCGCGACATTCGGACGGCTGGCGCGCCAGCGCATGCGCTGGGCGGAGGGTCACAGCTACAACGTCAACAAATGGTTCCTCACCATCCTTCGGTCACGCAACTTGAGTCTGCTGGAAAAGGCCGAGTTCATCTATTACGGCTTCTACTACTTGCAGTCCGCCCTCTTCATGCTGGGCTCAGCTGCCTGGCTGGTCTCGGAGATCGTCCTGCACGTGCACATCCCGGAGTGGACCGCGCTGCTTGGTTGGTCGCTTCTCTTCTCCAACCTCTTCGCGCTGCCCCTTATGAACCTTGGTGGGCTGCTACTGGAGGGCTCCCCGCGCCGCGACTACCAGGGCGTTCTGGGTGCGGTCGCACTGTCTTTCCTCCTCGTGCCCTTCCAGGCCTGGGCGTCGGTCAAAGGCCTGTTCGAACGCAAGGAGGGCGGGTGGTTTCGCACCCCGAAGACCGGCCGGGTCACGGACCGCGTCGAGCACTTGCCGCAGAAGAAGAGCATCAACCGCTGGCTGCGTCAAACCGAGACCAGGCCGTTTGCCAGCCAGGCACGCTTCCAGAGTGGCCGGCGCGCCGGTCGGACCTTTCGGCTGATCTGCATCGCCGCCCCGATCCTTGTGCTGACCATCCTGGGCGTTGGCGCGGCAACCGCACCGACGGTGCTCGCGGCCAATATCTACTACCTCCACCATCCGGGCGCCGCCTACACCATCGACAACACTCAGTCGGGCAGCTCGCCGGCAAAATTCCTGATGGAGAACCCGGGGGCGACGCAGACCTGGGCATCCACCACGACGTACGCCGCGCAGACCATCCCTGCGGGCAGCTACATCTTCACCTACTGGACGACGGGACACGGAGACGGCGAGGTGACTGCCCTCCTGACCTTTGGTTACAGCGCAACCGCCTCGTGTGCCGTCATCGCCCCGATTGCCTCGTGGACGGCTGTGCTGGACAACGGCAACTCCGATACCTCGACGACCATGCCGGCGGTGACCGTTCCGATCAATTCATATCTCTGCTGGCAGATCACGGTCGTCACCGTGACCAACGGAGGTCTCGACCTCCGCTACGACGGCAACCACCAGCAAACCTCGATCGCGACCCCGGCGATCGTCGTGCCCGAGCATGGCAGTCCCCTTATCGGTCTGGCGCTTCTCCTTCCGCTCGCGGCGGCGCAACTGATCCGGCGGCCGCTGTGGGCAAAGCGGAGAGCCCGATGACGCAACCTCGGACGACGCCAGTTTTTGCGATGCTCCTTGCGCTAACCGCCATCCTGCTGGTCGTCTTGCCTTTCGTCTCGACCTTTGACGATCTGTTGACCGTCATCGGCATGAAGCTGGGCATCGCGGCGCCGTTGCAGTGGATCGTGCCGGCGGAAGTCCGGGTCACGGTGGTCATGCTCGGCCTGTTGGGGATTCACGCCGGGGCCGCGGGGAATCAGCTCGTTGTCTGGAACGCGAGCGGCGCACCGCAAACCCTCTTCATTTCATGGAACTGCGTCGGCTGGCAGAGCTTGATCCTGCTTGGCCTGAGCTTGATGGTCGGACTTCGTGGTCCGATGCCGTTGTCGACACGCGTCGAAGTGATCGCGCTGGGCGTGCTTGGCACCGTGCTGGTCAACATCGCCCGCATCACGGCGGTCTGCTTACTGGCCGCCCTGGCGGGCTATCTGCCCGCGATTCTCTTCCATGACTACGGCGGCACGCTCCTGCTGGTTGGCTGGCTTTTCACCTTCTGGCTGCTCGTCTATCGTTGGCTGGCACCCGACCCCGCGCTTGCGCTCGTGCCACGGTCCTGAACCTCGGCGGTACAGTGTCGGCCATGGAGGCGACGCCCGAAGCTCAGGCCGTCATCCTCGTTGAGGGGACTAGCGACCAGCTCGCGCTCGACGCGCTCGCCACCCGCCGCGGTCACCATCTCAACGCTCGAGGCATTTCGATCGTGGCCATCGGCGGCGCGACGAACATTGGAACCTTCTTGAAACGATTCGGCCCTCAAGGGATGGGCCTCAGACTGGCGGGTCTGTGTGACGCCGCTGAAGAGGGCGACTTCCAGCACGGTCTCGAGCGCGCCGGCCTCGGCGCCAACCTGACGCGCACCGAGATGGAGCAACTCGGTTTCTATGTCTGCGTCGCCGACCTGGAGGACGAGCTGATTCGTGCCCTCGGGGCCGCCGTCGTGGAGCAGGTTCTCGACGCGCAGGGTGAGCTCGAAGCCTTCCGCATCTTCCAGCACCAGCCTGAGTGGCGCGGACGAACCACCGAGGACCAGCTGCGGCGCTTCTTCGGCACGAAGGGGGGCCGAAAGATCCAGTCCGCGGCGGTGCTGGTTGGGGCGCTGGATCTCAATCGGGTGCCCCGGCCGCTCGACCGCGTTCTAGAGGACCTTGTCTATTCAGTAGATCCCGCAACGGGATAGGGCCTTGCGTCGGAAGCTCCGGATCGAGCATGCTCGGCGGCTGACGGTGGCTCGCCAGCGGCTCAGCGGACCCCGACCCAAACCGGTCACGACGGACGACATCCACGCCCTGGTTCACGCGATCGGCTGCCTGCAGCTCGACCCGACCGCCATCGTCGCCCGCAACCACCTGCTGGTCCTTTTCAGCCGCCTCGGACCGTACGACCCGAAGATGGTCGACATCCTCCTCTGGGACCAGCGCCGCCTTTACGAGTATTGGGCGCACCAGGCCTCGATCGTCCCGGCGGAAGATCGGGCACTGCACCTCGCCTTACCGCCGCCCTGGACCGACCAAAGCACCACGGCGTCCTGGATGACGACGCGGGGCCAGTTCAGCGAAGTCGTCCTCGAACGGCTCGCGGGCAGTGTCTCAGTCCGCGCCGCGGACTTCGACCAACATGCCGAGAAGTACGAATCCGGCTGGGGACAGCGCAGCCCGATCACGGACACGCTGGCACTCCTCTGGCTTCAGGGCCAGATCGTACCGGCCGGCCGTGTCGGGAGCGGGCGTCGGTGGGCGCTGGCGGACACCTGGTTCCGAACGCCGCCTGGCCCGATTCCCGAGCGCCCGGTCGCCCTGCGCCGGGCCGCGGTCCGCTCCTTGCGGGCGCTGGGCGTCGCCACCCAGCAGCAAGTCAAGAAACACTTCATCCGACGCCGCTACCAGGGGCTCGCGCCCGTCTGGAAGGACCTCGAAGCCAGTGGAACGATCGTCCCGGTGGATATCGGGCTCAAAGGCGACTGGTACGTCCACGCGGACGACCTTCCGCTGCTCGACGAGATCGAGTCGGGCGCGTTCGAGCCGCGAACGACCCTGCTGTCGCCCTTCGACAACCTGATCTGCGATCGCGACCGGACGCTGGCGCTGTGGGGTTTTGACTTCCGGCTCGAGATTTACGTTCCCAGGAGCACGCGCTGGGGCTACTTCGTGATGCCTCTGCTGCATGGCGACCGCATCTGTGCCAGGTTCGACCTGGCCGTCGATCGGCTTGAGGGGGTGCTCAAGGTGGTAGGGGAGCGATGGGAGGCGGGCTGGGACGGTCGGCGCCGGCCCGTTCGTCCGACGACGCAGGCCCTCCGCGAGCTGGCGTCGTTCCTCGGCGTGGGCGTCAGACGGTAACACCTACGATATATTGTTGACAAGACATATGTCGATGTAGTAATGTATCGCCATGCCCGACGCGTTCCAGATCCTGGCCGATCCCACCCGCCGCCGGCTCATCGAGGAGCTGCGGAGCGGGGAGCGCTCCGTGAGCGAGCTGGTCGCCGTCGTGGACATCGGTCAGCCTGGTGTTTCGCGACAGCTCGCCATTTTGCAGGACGCGCAGTTCGTTGTCGTCCGCCCGGAGGGCCGGCGGAGGCTCTACGCCTTGCGACCGGAGCCGTTTCGCGAACTGGACGAATGGATGATGGGATATCGCGCGATGTGGGAGGGCCGACTCGATCGGTTTGCGGCAGAACTCGACCGGCGGGGCAGGACCCGACCGAAAAACAAGGAGGAAGAAAAGTGACGCAAGTGGGTACGCAGACGACGGCGGTGGCCAACAAGACAAAGGTGCAAAGCGTCAGACCATGCTTGACATTCAAGGAGGGCGCCGAACAAGCGGTCAATTTCTACGTTTCGCTGTTTCCGAATTCCAAGGTCCTGAGCCTGCTGCGCGCCGAGGCGAACGGTCCTCTTCCGGAAGGGAGCGTGCTGCACGCTAGTTTCCAGCTCGACGGACAGGAATACACGGCGTTCGATGGTGGCCAGGCCTTTACGTTCACGGAAGCGTTCTCGTTTGTGGCGACCTGCGAAACTCAGCAAGAGCTCGATCAGGTCTGGGCGCGGCTCACAGAGGGCGGAGAGGAAGGACCATGCGGCTGGCTCAAGGATCGATTCGGCGTGTCGTGGCAGGTCGTCCCCTCGGCTCTGGGGAAGATGATGGGCGACCCGAAATCGGGGAACCCGGCAAAACTGATGGAGGCCCTGTTGAAGATGCGCAAGCTCGACATCTCGAAACTGGAGCACGCCTACCGGAGCGGCGCGTAGCTTGACCTCGCAGACCCAACCGGCGCGCCGGAGAGTCACGATCGAGCGAAGCTTCAACGCATCGATCGACGAGGTCTGGGAGCTCTGGACGACGAAGGACGGCATCGAATCCTGGTGGGGCCCACCAGGATTCGAGGTGAGAGTGCGCAGGCTCGACGTCCGCCGCGGCGGCGAGCTCCTCTATGCGATGACCGCGGTCGCTGCGGACCAGATCGACTTCCTGAAGAAGGCCGGGATGCCGCTGACCACGGAGTCTCTCGTCACCTACACCGAGGTCGTGCCGCGCCAGCGACTCGCCTTCACGCAAATGGCCGATTTCATTCCGAACGTCAAACCGTACGCGCTGGCGATGACCGTCGACTTCGATACGCAGCAAGAGGGCGTGAGGTTGGTCATGACGCTCGATGCCATGCACGATGAGTACTGGACGAACATGATGGTCATGGGCTGGGAGAGCGAACTCGGTAAGCTCGCCGACCTTCTGAAGCGAGCCTAAGGCGATGCGCGAGCGAGGCTAGCGGCGTTCGGCCTGGGCGAACGCCAGGCCATTGCCATCGAGCTGCGACGCCGCGAACAGCACCAGCAGCCATCCCTCGCCCAGCGCCGTGATGACCGCCGCCACGAGGCTCCCCGTGCCGCTCTCGGTTGCGATGCCGCCGACGATGCCCGCGATCCCGATCGGGATCACCATGACGAAGAGCACGATGACTCGCAGGCATCCACCGGGGCCGCGCATATCGGAAGACCCCGGGAGGATCGCGTACGTCCCAAGCGCCATGGAATTGATCGCCCAGGTCGCGGCAACGACGATGGGCGCCCCCGCCAGGAGGAAGGCGGCATTGCCGCCGGCCACGCCTGCCGTCAGTAATCCAGCCGAGATCGGAATCGCGAGCCGCAGTGTCCGCGCGACCAGCAGCACCGCGAGTCGAGCCCGCAAGGTGGACGCCGAGAGCCACCAGATCGGCTTGCGCAGATCGTTGCCCAGGCGGTACGCGGTAAAGAGGCTGATCATCACGACGGCATAAGACAGCGGCCCGAGCAGGGCGCCTGCGACTGCGGGACGGTTGCGACTCAGCGTGCCGAGCGCCGCGCCGACCACAACGGCAACCAGGAGCGCGATCGCCGGCAACCGCATGCCGCCCGCCACTCGTCGGGTTGCGAGCCACTCCTTCCAAAGGATCGTCCATGCGCCGGACGGCACCCAGCGCCCCTGGCTGGAGGGGGCCGCCGTCTGTCGCCGGTGGATGGGTTGGGCGATTCCCGCTTGGCTTAGCAGCTGCCGCTGATCGCTCCGCGTCATAAAAGGCCCTCGGCGGCGGACGGCGCGGCGAAGAACGATCATGCGAGCCGAGGACGACCACAATTCGGGATAGACATCGCCTGCAACCAGCCAGGTCAGCAACAGCGATCCCGTCGCGAGGGCAGCCAGGGCGATGAGTCCCGGGCCGTTGCCTTCGAAGGCACCGACGAGCCAGCTACCCGGCGGCAAGGTGGCGGCCACCGGCTGCAGCGTTGAGACCAGGCTGGGCGGCCCCGGGGAGAGCGCGACGAAGATCACGACGACGGAGGCCAGTCCCGTCAACACAAGGAGCCACCCGAGGAGTGCGGGATTCGGTCCGATCCGACGCTTGCGGCTGATGAAGATCGGAAGGTTGAGCGCCACCGTGGCCGTGAGGAGAAGCAGCGAGAAGAATGCGCCGAGCCCGCTGGCGGCGGACGCACCGAACGACGCCGGGAGGATGAAGATGAAGAAATACAGCATCATCGGAATCCTCCAGCTCAGCGAGAGGATGACGCGGACGACGAGCCAGAGCACCACCAGGCGGGGCGGCAGCGCCGAGCCGATCAGGAATCGGGCATCCGCCGCCGATCGGAACGCGGGTAGCGGCTGCCGGGACGAAGCGATCGTGAAGATTCCGTAGATGATCAGGACGATGCCCGGGATGAAGGTGGCGGCGACGTGCAGCCACGGTCTTGGATCGATGATCGTCGGCAACGGCCCGGCGCTCGGGGGCGGCGCGGGTCGCGACCGGATCGCGTCGTTCATCATCGTGCGCGCCTGGATGGACGACAGGATCACCAGGATAAAAATCAGCCAGAAGATCAAGCGCAGCGGGTTTCGCGCTGCCGTCCGCATCCGGTTGAGAAGGATGTGCGCATCGAGGTAGAGAAGCGTGCGCAGCGCCGACGCGGGTGTGATCGTCCGGTCGGCGGCGATCACCTGGTGACCTCGAGGAAGATGTCCTCGAGGTTGCGGTTGTCGCGCTGGTGGCGGATCTCGTCGAGGCCGCCACTGAGGATGGCGCGCCCCTTCTTGAGGATGACGATCCGATCGCAGAGCGTGTCGATGTACTCGAGAAGGTGAGTCGAGACGACGATCGCGCCACCCTGCCCGCGGATCTCGACCAGGATGTCGTGGAGCTCTCGCTGGCCTCTCGGGTCGAGACCGATCATGGGCTCATCCAGGAGGAGGACAGGCGTCCTCGCCAGCACGGCGCAGGCAATCAGCAGCTTCTGGCGCATCCCCTTGGAAAGGGCGTCGCCCAGCGCATCGCGCTTGTCGGCCAGGTCCAGCCGCTCGAGCAGGCGCTCGCCGTTGGCACGCCAGGAGGCATCGACCTTGCAACTGCGAGCGACGAAGACCAGATGCTCCCAGACGGTCAGCATCTCGTAGACCTCGGGCGTCTCCGGGATGAGCGCCATCTGGCGGGTGCGTTCGAAACCCAGCCGCCGGCCCTCCCAGGCGATCGTCCCGGCGTCGGGCCGGAGCAGCCCGGCCAGGCACAGCAAGGTGGTTGTCTTGCCCGCCCCGTTCGGGCCCAGTAGGGCAAGGATCTCTCCAGGCCGCACCGTCATCGAGAGGCGGTCGACCGCGGTGACCTGATCGAAGCTCTTGACCAGGCCGTCGACGGTCAGGCCCCCGGTCTGGGCGACCGGCTGGCGGACGACCTCGAACTCGGGCCTTGGCTGGGGCCTCGCCGGCGCGGCAGGCGCTGGCGGCTCCGACGCCCCCCGCTGCTCCATCGACTTCACGCTACCGCAAGGAAGCGAACCGGGCAAGTAACAATCCAACGTCTCAGCTGACGCCGACTCCCGCTTCCTACAATGTCCGGGTGATACCCGCCCACGTCGTCCCCCATCGCCGGCTCGACGTGCCACTCGTGGGCGATGAGAAGAACATGCTCAGCGCCTTCCTCGACCGCTATCGCGAAACGATGGTCTGGAAGCTCGACGGTCTGTCGAAGGAGCAGGCGTCGGCGCGCCTCGTGCCTTCGCCCACCACGCTACTGGGGATCGTGAAGCACCTGGCGTATGTCGAGCGCTGGTGGTTTCAAATGAACTTTGCGGGCGACCCGGTGATCTTCCCCTGGCCCGAGGACGAGCCTGACGAGGACATCGATTTTCGCGTCACGGCGACCGACACGATCGAGGGTATCCGCGCTCTCTACGAGCAAGAGTGCGCTCGATCGCGTGAGATCGTCGCCGCCGCATCGCTCGACGATCTCGCGAAGGACCAGAAAAGGGGTGACCGGACCCTGCGGTGGATCATGGTGCACATGATCGAAGAGACCGCCCGCCATGCCGGTCACGCGGACATCCTGCGCGAACTAACCGACGGGGCGATCGGGCAGTAGCGGGCTAGCTACTCGGCGCCGACTCCGTCGAGTGCGCCCGGGCCTTGAGATGCTGATCCAGGTCGCCGGCCATGCCGCGCAATTTGCCTTCCATCTTCGTCATGACGTCGGGGCTCGTTTCGCGCCCCAGGCTCGCGCAAACACCGGCCAGCGTCTCGAGGCGCTCGTGCAGGATCTTCCAGGCCGCCTCCCGGTGTGGGAGGACGAAGAACGCCGGGCGAACGATCTCGAAGGCGGGGCCCGCCGTTCGGCCGGGAAATTCGGGGCCGACCGGCAGCGCCGTCAGCACCGGACCCAAATTGCGCATCACCCAGTTCATCAGGTGCTTCGCCGTCTTGGCCAGCGTCTCGAGCTCCTCGGGCGTCTCGCCATGATGCACGAAATACCGGCTCTGGACCTGGAGGGTCACCTCGTAGACGGCGTTGAACAGGTCGGCCACCCGTCGTGTCAGCGGATCTCGGACGAGCGTCACCCGGTCGACGTCGGGGGGTTGCCGCAGATAGACCGGCAAGACCGGTCGGGCCGGCTCGAAGGTGGGATCAAGGGCTCGGAGCGAGAGAAAGTCCTCGAGGATGCCGACGAACTTGCCGAAATGCGACCTCACCCAATCGCCCCGGGCGCCTTCGCCCTGTTCGACGATGACCTCGATCGCGGCGCTCGCCGACGCGAGGTCGGTGACGGCCGTCAAGTCCGACCACTCGAAGACCTGGGTCGTCGCCTGCGCCTTGGCGGGCCCGATGAAGACGGCAGCCTCGCCGAAGCGCTCGACCAGGTGGGCGAGTCCCCTCTCGATCCCCCGGTAGAGATGGCCAACCGTGTGCCACTCCTCGGGACCGGCGGTGATCTGCGGATCGTCCACCGTCAGCGGCTGCATCATCCCGAATGAGCCAAAGCCTGCCGCATCCTTGAGTGGCATGCCCTCCGGCCGCTCGAGGAACATGAAGTGGCGAAGGGCGCGCTCCCCAAAGGGGACGAGGGCGATCTGGACATCCGGTGGGTACCAGCGCGAGAGGATCGGGAAATTGGGTCGCTCGAAATGGGGTGCCGCCCCGACCGCGCTGAAGATGTTCGTCGCCAACGCCAGGTGGAGCATCTCCTGCTTGATCACGTCGATGAGGGTGAGCTCCCAGGCCTGGATCCGGGCCAGCTGCTCCGCCGTGAGGCCTTCCTCGACACTCCGCTTCAGCGAAAACTGGGCATACAGGTACTCGCAGAGCAGCCCGTGCTCAAGTTCGCAACCTTCCCCCAGCAGGTAGACCAGCTCTTCCCGGCTCTCGACCCGCAGCGGCGGTTCCGCGACGGCTCCGTTCGGCGGCCGGGAATTGGCCATACCGGCATTCTGGCTGGGCGCTGGCGCCTAGGCAATGCTCCCTCACGCTCTGGGGGAGAGCCGGGTAGGAGCCCGGGGTCGCTGGAAGGCGCCGGAATACACGTTGTATTGGGCGCGGTTATGGCAGAAAACGAGCGAATTCCGGCCGACTTCCACAAGGCCATGTTTCGCATCGCCGCGATTGCCTTTGTGACGTCGGCGACGGTCAACGTCGGCAGCAGCTTTATCGGAGGGCCGCAATTCGACTTCACCGGCATCTGGATCATCGGCATCCTCTCTTATGTGGGGGCTGCGGTCAGCTGGTTCTTCCCCTGGCACCGTCTGCCGGTGGAGCGATTCCTGGTGGTCATCGTCATGCCCGGCCTGGTACTGCTCGGCTTCATGCTGATGGCCACCGGCGGTATTCACTCACACATCCTGCCGATCTTCATCGCGCCGGCCGTGTTCATGGCGGCGGCGTACGGATTCCGGACGGGAGCTGCGATCGCGCTGTTGACGGCGGCGACGGCGACCCTGCCGCTCTTCATCAACGGTTGGGACAGTTACTACGGCCGAACCCTGGTGGTGCTGGCGGTGGCGACGATGCTGTGCGCCTACATCTCGGCCCGCGTCCGGCAGTCGCTGCTCAACGAGTACGAGACCCGGCGCCGGCAGCAGGAAGAGAGTTACGTGGCGACGATCGGAGCGCTGGCAGCCGCATTGGACGCAAAAGACCGGTACACGGAGGCGCACTCGCGGGAAACCGCCGAGCTCGCGGTCAGCGTGGGAAAGCGCCTTCATTTGCCGCCCGATCAGCTGCGCCTGCTGGAATACGGAGCGCTGCTTCACGACATCGGCAAGATCGGTATCCCCGGCTACATCCTCCAGAAGCCCGGGGCGCTGACCCCCGAAGAATTTGCGATCATGCGCGAGCATCCGGTGATCGGCGAGCGCATCCTCGCCTCCGTGCCGTTCCTTGCCCCACTCGGTCCGATCGTTCGGGCGGAGCATGAGCGATGGAACGGGAGCGGATACCCTGACGGTCTCAAGGGGGAAGAGATTCCGATCGAGGCGCGCATCATCCACGCCTGCGACGCGTTCCACGCGATGGCCTCCGATCGTGCCTACCGCAAGGCGCTTCCCATGGCGGAGATCGTCGCCGAGTTCCAGAAAGAGACCGGGCGCCAGTTCGACCCGCGAGTCGTCGACGTGATGCTCGAGGTCATCGAGCACGAACCCCCGCATATCACCGCCGCCGCCCAGGCGTCGGGCCAGCCGATCCCGGACGCGTCGGTGTCAGGTCCCCGCGGTTGGGCCCAGCACATGCAGACGGTGGAAGCCCTCGGGCAACAACTGGCGCGGGCTACCAGCATCGAGGATATCTGCAATCGCATCGGTGCGACGATCGCGTCGCTTGTTCCGCAGGATCAGTGCCGCGTGCTGTTGATGAACGACGACCGAACCCGACTGGAGGTCGTCTACCTGAAAGGCAAAGACCGCGAAGAATATCGCGCCGTCACGATGGAAAATGCGGCGGTCGAAGTGGGGCAGGGCATCGCCGGCTGGGTCGCGGAGTCGCGACGAGGCGTCGTCCTGGGCGATACCGAGCATCATCCGAAAGCGCTGCACGTACCCGGCACCGAGATGATCGATGAATCGATGCTGGCGGTGCCGGTTGTCTTCGAGGACGAGATCCTGGCGGTCATCGTCGTGATCAAGCTGGGGTTGAATCAATACTCGTTGGACCAGCTCCGTTTGCTGACGATCCTCGCCAACCAGGCGGCGGTGGCGATGGCGAACGCGCGGCTGATCGATCGGCTCGCCTCGGCGGCGACGATCGATGCGCTGACCGGGCTGATGAACCGCGCGGCCTTCGAGGAGGCGGTCAACAAGATGATGCTGCGCCCGCAGTCGTGGGGAACCCTGCTGATGCTCGATGTCGAGAAGCTCCGCGACGTGAACGACGCCTATGGTCACCGCGCCGGCGACGCGGTGCTCAAGCGGATCGCGAAGGCGATTCGAGCGTCGATCCGCAGCGACGACGTGGCGTCCCGCTGGATCGGTGACAACTTCGCCATCCTTGCCCCTGGCTTCTATTCCGCCCAGGCCGACGTCCTCGCCCAGCGCATCGAAGCGGCGCTGCAGTCGGACCGGGTGTCGATTCGATGGGGTACCGCCGAGTACCACGGCGACGCCCTGACGGCTCAGGATCTGCTCGCCGCGGGGCTCAAATCGCTGGCCCGCAAGCCGGACGACGTCGCCGCCTGACGTTTGGGGCAAACCGCTGCGCCCGAACGGGCAGGATGCTCGGAGTTTCGCGCAATATGCTTGACGGTCCAAAACTGGTCCCCTAACGTCAAAACTCGCCGCTGAAACCGAGGGACCGCCTACGGGCGGAATGACTCCGTGCCGAGGGAGGGTGTGAGGCTAGACGTAGTGCGCCGGCTCAAGCCACCGGCCTCGCCAACCGGTTTTCTACTGCGCACCAGCTGGAAATTCGGGCTGGGCGTGGGCATCCTCGCCGTGCTGCTCACGGCCGGCGGTGTCGATCGTGTTCAGCCGAATGGCCACGCGCTGGCGACCAACGTCTTGCCCACCACCGTCCCCTGCGGACCTATCGCCACCGATGCTTCTGACCCGACCACCGCCACCTGGACCGCGATCAAGAGCCCCTATGGCACGGGTAGCCCCTACAACTTGCCGGTCAGCACCACGAACAACACGGATCCAACCGTTCAGCCGTGCGATGCGATCGTGGTGCCGCACGACGTGACGCTCAAGATCGATGCGAGCCAGGGCCCGGTGCAAATCTTTTCGCACGGCGCGGCCATCAAGGTTGACGGGGGTCATCTGCTCGTACTGGGCGCCAGCGAGACCAACTCGGTGCTCTTCGACGCCGAACCCGATGTCGCCTCGTGGATCGGCATCACGGTCAATGCCAGCGACTCCAGCCACCGGGGCAACGCCTCGTTGGCCTACGCCAGCATTCAACACGCGCTCAACTCGATCACGATCACCAGCGGCGCGACCTCCACTCCCGATCCGACCAACCCGAGCTCACAGCTTCCCTTCGGGCTCGCGCTGGTCAACAGCGGGATCGGGCCGTCCTACTTTGACGGGATCGACACCATCGACACGCCGGTCCTGATCAGGGGTCATGCGGATCCAGGGACCGGACGAGCCGACGGCAAATTTGGGACCGTCAACAACATCGGCTCCCAGGGCATCAAGCTCACCTGGGATACCTCCGCGCTACCGCTGGCAACGAACGCGAATGCGCTCGAGATCGACAGTGTCACCTTCGGCAGTTCGGTCCCGTTTGCCGAGACGGGCTGCTTGCCACTCCAGGTCCCGTGTTCGGCTGGCTCGATCGGCAATGACGCCGTCGTCGCCACCTTTCCGGGCCCGAATCCGCCGCCGCCGCCACCACCACCGGTGTTGATCCATCAAAGCCGCTTCTACCGGGCTGGCTCATTCGGCGTCGAGCTGAACAATGCCCTTCGACCAGTCATCATCAACAACAACTTCGACTGCAACGGCACCGGTTCACCGAAGCCAAAGGAAACCTGCGTTGGAACCGGCCTCAAGTACTCCGCCGTCTACCTCAACAAGGCGACGGTCGACCTCGAGAACAGCGTCACCAACAATGTCGGCCACGAGGACGGCCTGGACGCCATCGTGGTCAACGGCTCGATCGTTTTCCCGTCAGGCCTCAGCCAGCCAAAGCTGACCTGGAAAAACGCGACGAACGACCCCACGAGCGAGATACACCAACTTGGCTACCTCCTCGACGGCGATCTGAACCTCACGAGCGGAACCTTCGTCGTTCCGGGTGGCAGCGTGGTGAAGTCGAAGGGCGCGATCAACTTAACGGGGGCGGCGCTCGATGCCGGTGACACCACCAACTCGGGCACCAAGATCTTTACCAGCCTCCGCGACAACGTTAACATCACGAGCTGTCCCTCTGTCTTCGTGCAGTCGTGTCCCTCGCCGCTCCCAGCTGGAGAATGGGGCGGGATCAACCTGACTGGCTCGGCTACGGATGCCACGATCCGAAGCGCGACCACAGGCACCATCACCAACGCCGCAATTCTCTACGCGACCACCGGCGTTCACATTCTGTATGGCAGCTCGCTGACCGTTACGAGCAGCGCCATCGGCCCGACCTTCGCCGACGGCGTGCTCGCCCAGGGCACGGCCCTCGCGGTGAGCGGGACGACCTTTGGTTGCCCGGTCGGCGTTTGCAGCGGGCCCAGCAGCGGCAACCATGGGATTCTCGCGGACTTCAGCAATGCCGGGTCGACCACTGGGCTGAAGATCGGCGGCCCGAACCCGGCGGACAAGAATACGTTCCAGGGCAGCGTCAACGAAGCGATCCGCGCGCTCGGTCTCGCCCGCCAGCCGGTCGATATCGAAAACAATGCGATCCAAAACGCGGGCGCGACCGGGTCCGGCGGCAGCGCCGGCATCTATCTGCAAGGAGCCGACAACCTGATCCTCCGGCGCAACGACGTAGTTGGGAGCGGCACCGGAAATGTGCTATACCCCGCTATCTGGCTGGACGGGGTCAGCCATGCCGACTTCAGCGGTCCGATCAGTGCCAATACCGGCTCCGGCAACGGCCTCAACGTGATCGCCTTCCACGGCGATGCCAAGACGCTCAGCTGGCAAAGCGTCGGGACCAGCGGCAAGCTGGGCTTCATCGTCGATGGCAACCTGCTCATCGCGGGCAATCTCACGCTCGTCAACGGTGACTATGCCCCCGTGCTGGGCGGCACGATCACGCTGCAAGGCGGCGCCCTGGTCTCCACCGGGGCCGCCCTGACCAGCCTCAAGGAGCAGACGGTTCTTCCGAGCTGTGGCTCGGTCTTTGTCCAGAAAGCATCCGGGGTCTGTCCGGCACCGACCCCGGGCGACTGGGGCGGACTGGTGCTCGACGCTGGCAGGGCGAACCAGTTGACCGACTCGGAAATCCGTTATGCCGTGACGGGGATCTCGGTGGGCGCCCCGAGCGGGTCTCGTACCTTCCAGAACCTGACCATGACCCGCACCAACATCAGAAACACGTCGTTTGATGGACTGAGTACGCATTCTCCGGTCTCGATCAACGGTGGCGCATTTACCAGCAACGGCGGGCGCGGCATCAAGGTCGATTTGACGGGCGTCACTCCGAGCGCGTTCCAACCCCTGACCATCAGCGGTCACGCCGTGGTCGCCGGCAGCGGACTGGACGGCATCCTGGCCATTGCGCTCAGTGGGCACACGGTCCAGCTGCAGGATGCCAGCGTCGATCGCTCGGGTGCCTTCGGGATCAACTTGACCAACGCCGACCATCTCACGCTGATGAACAACACCGTCACCAATTCTGCAGCCACCTTCCCGGCGATCTACTTGAACGGATTTTCCGGGTTGTTCGCGAACATCAGTGGCAACCGGGGCGCCCTGAACGGTGTGGACGCGATCGCCTTCCACGGCACCGTCACCGACGACCTCACCTGGCAGACGGCCCATGCGAGCAGTGACCCGACCAGCCTCCTCGGCTACATCCTCGACAACACGCTGACGATGCAATCGCCGCACACCCTGACGGTCAATGCTGGCGATGTCGTGAAAGTCGGCAACGGCGGTCTTCTCAACCTGCAGGGTGTCAACCTCAAGGCCGACGATACGGGGATCAGCAGCCAGAAGGTCTTCACCAGCCTGACGGATGACAGCGTGGGTGTCCTGGCGTGTCACTCGGCCGTCGTCAGCGGCTGCACGGGCGTGGCCCATCCTGGCGATTGGGCGGGCATCGTTCTGAGCGGCAGTGGCGCCAACGGGTCGCTGGTCAACGCCGCGGTTCGGTACGCCACCACCGGCATCCAGATCACGAGCGCAGCGTCATCGACATTCGGTTCGTCGGTCTTCGGGCTTGTCGTCTCCGGGAGCAGCATCGGACCGACCGGCTCCGACGGCATCACTGCCGCGACGACGGCGATTTCGGTTACCACCACCTCCTTCAGCGGCGGCACGCATGGCATCAGCGTCGACTTCAGCGGTGCGATGCCCGGCACGCCGTTGCGTCTCAGCGGCAACCGGTTCGTGTCCACGAGCGTCGAGGCCATCCTTGGCCAGGCGCTCGGTGGACAGCCGGTCTGGATCACGGATAACCGGATTCAGGGTGCCGGAACCTATGGGATCCGGCTGCTCAATGCGGATCAATTGGTCCTCCGGAACAACAACGTCGCCGGTAGCGGCGGCGGCCCAAGTGCCGGCGCAAATCGCTACCCCGGCATCTACCTGCCCGCGGTATCGGGTGACTTCACCGGCAACATTCGCGGCAACGTGGGGAGCGGAAACGGCCTGGACGCCCTCGTGTTCGACGGTAAGGTCACGGCCGACCTGACATGGATCACGCCGAGCAACGCGGGTTCGACGCATGCCCTGGGGTACCTGTTGGACGGCGGTCTGACGCTCCAGGGTGGAAAGCTGGTGGTTGGGCAGGGCGCC